>JALWLR010000068.1 GCA_027084065.1 Helicobacteraceae bacterium
TCTTTAAGTTTTTTCGCTCCAATGAGTACATGATAAATATTGAACTCGTAGTCATTTCTGTGAAAACCAAACGACGTAGTCGCATTCGCCTGAGGATCGGAATCTATAACGAGAACTTTTTTCTCGGCAACGGCCAGTGATGCGGCCAAATTGACAGCCGTCGTCGTTTTTCCGACACCACCTTTTTGATTCGCTATTACTATAACTTCACTCATCGTAGACTGTATATCCTCTCGCCGTTAATTGTTATGGAACCGTCTTCTTCCAAAGAAGCGTACTGCATCGACACTCGTTTGTTGTTTTGCATGTGCGTATAAAATGATCTATTTTTATAAAATTCTACACTATATTTGCTAAAAACTTGCTTCCACGAAACCCCTTTTTCTACATTTTCCAAAAATAATTTCGCCAGCTCTTTTTGGCTTATCTCTATGTCAAGCTTGCCGAACCCTTTAGGTGCTTCAACGATGTTAAGTCCCACTCCACACAATAAAGAATCCTTCAACATCGTTGTTATCATTCCGCCTATTTTCGTCTCGTGCAAATAAAAATCGTTGGGCCATTTGATCCAGCATTGAGAACCTCTTTGTGTCAGCACCTCTTTTAGCAGCCATGCAAAATAGATAGAAGCAGATTCTGGACGCAAATCCGACGGCAATTTAGACCTCTCTATCAAAAAGCTTAAAAAAAGGTTACCCTCTTTACCTATCCAAGCGTTACCTCTACTACCCGTTCCGTTTGTTTGTCTTTTTGCAAGCACTGCAAAGGGCGGTGCTACTTCTCCCTTTTTATAACGCTCTTTTAGCCACTCTTGTGTGGAGGCGACTTCATCAAGCCAAAGTATCTGCAAGACCTATTCTCTTTCCGTTAAGATACGCCTTTATCTCCATCTCTTTTTTAGACGGTGGTTGTACGCGACATATTGCAACACATCCCTTAGCACACCCTACTTCCGCACATTCATCAATTTTAAGAATTTTTCCCTCTTCATACACTCCATTATCTGCTACAAGTCGCATATTTTTCAGCTTCAAGCCGCTTTGGAGGTAAACGCCCGGCCATGGTGTAAAGGCTCTATATTTATTATAGATTGTTCTTGCATCATCAAATTCTATACGCCCATCTTCTTTGGTTATCTTTTTACAGTAGGTCGCTTCGGCATCATTTTGCGGCACGGGAGTATAGGAGGAGAAGTTTTTCAAGACATCAAGTGTCAAAGATGCTGCTATATGAGTAAGTTTGGAGTAAAGTTCCTCTACCATCTCATCTTCAGCGATACTACACTCCTCTATTTTGATAATATCTCCCGTATCGAGTCCTTCATCCATCAGCATAGCGGTTACGCCTGTTTTGGTGTCTCCATTTAAAATAGCTTGTTGAATAGGACTTGCACCCCTGTACTTAGGCAAAATCGAAGCATGCAAGTTAATGCAAGGAGCGTGCTCTAAAACAGCTTTAGGAAGGATTTGTCCGTATGCGGCAACGACAATAAAATCGCAAGATTGACTCCG
>JALWLR010000069.1 GCA_027084065.1 Helicobacteraceae bacterium
CAAACCACGCCCTCTTGTATGAACCGTTGTGCTTTGGTGCGGCTGATACCAAAACGCTCACTCAAGTAAGAATCCAACCTCAAAACTGAACCTCCAGTGCACCATAGACAATATCCATTTGCATATTCATATCTTTTACCTCATCCCCATTTGTATCCACTCCAAAATAGAGATAATCATATACCACTTTAAAGGCGTATCGCTTCATGAAGCGATACGCCACACCTGCACCGAAGACAAACGCTACTCCGGAGTTGTTTTTTGTCGTAACACTTCCTGCACCCCCTTTTATGAAAACATCCGCTTCATCATTCAAAAAAGGGTAGTGAGCCTGTGTGTTAATATCTAAAAACGCAAACTGCTGTTTCTTTGAAGATATTTTTTCATACTCCATCCCTCCGGCATACTCCACTTCGACACTGAGATTTTCATTGATATAGGCTCCCGCATAAGCCGCATACAACGGACTCTCTTTCTTTTTCAATCCAAAATAATCTTTGTCATTCAGCAATGTATTCCCATAGCCAATACCAAGATACGGTCCGCTTCGCTCAGCGCCAAAGAGCTGCATGCAAAACAGAAATAATAAAAAAAACACTCCCCTCACGCAAGCATCTCCATCATTTCCTCTTCGGTAATGGTTTTAACCCCTAGTGACACTGCTTTATCATATTTGCTACCGGCATCCTCGCCGTAAATGAGATAATCGGTCTTTTTACTCACACTCGAACTCACTTTCGCTCCATACGACTCAAGCATCTCTTTGATTTCATTTCTGGGACGGCTCATAGTACCTGTGAGTACAACTCTCTTGCCTTTGAAAAGATTCTCAGATGCTTCCTCTTTTTTTTGTGGCGGACGCGGCTGAATGATCTCTTCAAGTTTAGATACCGTTTCATAATTGACACGCATGAACTCCACATAGCTCTCTGCCATCTCTTCGCCAAATCCCTCAAGCTCCATCAGCTCCTCTTTTGCTACATCCTTGTACTTAAGACCAAAGTGCTCGGCTATCGTTTTGGATGCGACCTCGCCAATATGCTCTATACCAAGCGCATTGATAAAACGCCATAGTTCACTTCCTTTGGAGGCTTCAATGGCTTGAAGAAGATTGCGTGCTTTTTTCTCTTTGAATCCCTCTAGTAAAAGCAGATCCTCCATGCGCAAGCTGTAGAGATCCAAAACACTTTTGACAAGCCCCGCTTTATAAAGCTGCTCGACTATTTTCTCTCCAAGTCCTTCTATATTGAGGCACTGTTTGGATGCGAAGTATATAATGGAGTTTACGACTCGTGCTTCACATGCAAGGTTTTGACACTTGATAAGTGCTCCCTCATCGAGCAGTTCACTTCCGCAAACGGGGCAGTATTTTGGACGTTCAAGCTTTTTTTCCGCTCCGGTTCTGCGATCTTTAAGCACCTTGGTAATCTTTGGGATGACATCACCGCTTCTTAAAATGATGACATAATCCCCTATGCGTATGTCCTTTCTCTCTATTTCGTCGAAATTGTGTAAAGTAGCACGCTCCACTACCGCACCCTCTATCTCTACAGGCTCAACGACGGCAACAGGTGTAACCACACCCGTTCTACCCACTTGCAGCACAATATCTTTTATGCGTGTAACCTTTTCAACGGCAGGAAACTTATACGCAACCATAAAGCGCGGATACTTTACCGTATAGCCAAGTTCTTCATGCTTTTGGAGTTCATTCACTTTGACAACCATCCCATCAAGCATCATCGGATAACTCTCACGTTCCTGCTTCATTTTTTGGTAAATGCTCTCAATTTCATCGGCATCTTTTGCTTTGGCGCGAAAAGGCGGTCTTTTAAATCCAAGCGAATATATATACTCCATCAGCTCGCTTAGAAGAGAAAAGTTCAATGAATGCACCCCGACACCGTAAGGGAGGAAGACAAGGTTACGAGATGCCGTCACTTTGGGATCGAGCTGACGAAGACTCCCCGCTGCGGCATTTCGGGGATTGGCAAAGGGGGGTTCTCCTTTTTTGAGGCGTTCTTGATTGATTCGTTCAAACTCTTCTTTCTCTATAACAACCTCGCCGCGTATCTCTATAAGGGATTTTTCGGCGATACTCAGAGGAATCGTTCGAATCGTCTTGACATTTTGGGTTATCTCTTCGCCCTCTATACCATCGCCTCTAGTAATACCCATTTTGAGTTCACCCTCTTCATATATCAGATTCAAACTCGCACCGTCAAACTTGGGCTCACAGTAAAAGGTCACATCAGAATCGATTTTGTATACCCTATTGATCCACTCAAGAAGCTCTTCATGATTGAAAACATCCTCCAAAGACCACATACGGCTTAGGTGCTTCGCCTTTTTAAAGCCATCAGCGACTTTATCGCCTACTCGCTGGGTAGGCGAATCTTTGAGAATATGTTCGGGGTGCTGTTTTTCATACTCTTCGACTTTTTTATAAAGCGCGTCATACTCCTCATCCGTTGCTATAGGATCATCCAAAACATAATAATGGTAGGCATATTTGTTTAAAAGCGCAACGCTTTTTTTGTACTCTTCGTAGGTCATAGAAAGTTTCTCTTTGCTGTATTTGTAAAAGTATCGTGTATTATAGTGTAAGCTTGCTAAAATGCCGATAAGAAATAATCAGGAAGTTTCGTAAAGGAAGTATGGCGCGGTGGACGGGATTCGAACCCGCGACCCCCTGCGTGACAGGCAGGTATTCTAACCAGCTGAACTACCACCGCATACCGTTGTCAAAATTGTAGCAAAGTTGACTTCAAAAAGCAAGTTTTTGCTCTTTAAAATCAACTTTGTGGCGACCCTTAAAGGATTTGAACCTCTGTCTCTACCATGAAGTGGTAGCGTCCTTGGCCACTAGACGAAAGGGTCATGCGAAAATCGCTGCCAAACAGATAGGAAAAAGTATTCAAATACTCTTTCATATCTGTTTTAAAATGGTGGGCACTACTGGACTCGAACCAGTGACATCTACCTTGTAAGGGTAGCGCTCTACCAACTGAGCTAAGCGCCCATTATAATAAAATGGCGCGGTGGACGGGATTCGAACCCGCGACCCCCTGCGTGACAGGCAGGTATTCTAACCAGCTGAACTACCACCGCATACCGTGTAAAGAAACATTTGCAAATTTATCGCAAAATGGTGGGCACTACTGGACTCGAACCAGTGACATCTACCTTGTAAGGGTAGCGCTCTACCAACTGAGCTAAGCGCCCGCTTATGGTGTCCCCTGTTGGATTCGAACCAACGGCCACCTCCTTAAAAGGGAGATGCTCTACCGGCTGAGCTAAGGAGACATTCAAAAACACTTCCGTGCTAATGAGGTCGAAATTATATGGAAATATTGCTTTAATTTTCTTTAAAAGAAGAGCTCTTTCTCATTTAAGAGTAACATTTTGATGCCCTCAAGAACACTTTGGTACTGTACATAGTTTCTATCTCCGGCAAAAAGCTTATGCTCCTCTTTATGCCATTTTTCTGAACGAACACCTATAAAAACCGTTCCAACCGGTTTTTGTGGAGTTCCTCCGCCATCCCCGGCAATACCGCTAACACTGATGGCATAATCCGCTTCACTAACACGCAAAGCACCCTCGCTCATCTGCTCCACAACCTCTTTACTGACAGCTCCATGACGCAAAAGCGTCTCTTCATCCACGGCAAGCCAATTCGTTTTGATTTCGTTGGCATAGGTCACAAGCGAACCTCGTAAAATTTTTGACGCCCCGTTGTTTCGCGTAAGAAAATAGCTCAAAAGCCCACCCGTACAGCTTTCTGCGAAAGTTATCGTTTTTCCCGCCTCAAAAAGGCGTTCGATAATATATGTCACAATATTCGACGCGGCAATGACTTTGCTAGGTAGTAGTTGTTTTGCGGAGTGGATAAACTCAGCGATATTGCCGTGTTTTTTGGCATAAATATGCACTTCAAGCCAGTCACTGACAAGTGTCACGAACTCCAGCTTGACTTCATAAGTCTGTGAAAGCGTCTCAAGCAGAGCTCTCGCACTTTGTTCATCCTCTCCAAAAAGCTGAATCGTTGCGCTGTTTTTCTCCTGCGGCAAAAGAATTTCCGGCATCTTTTGCATCTCATCTACGGACAATACATTCAAAGTCGTATTTGCATACTCGACAATGTAGCTATTGGATGCGTAAACAGTCGATTTCGACGGTAAGAGATTCTCCTCTTTGAGAACCAAATTATCCTCTGTAACGGTGCAGACAAGTTTCCCGACGGTAGAGTAGTGCTGCTTAGTTGTCACTATCAGCATATACTCTGCCTCTTCAAGCTGACGCTCCAAATCAAGAAAGAGTCCACTGTGCCCATCTTTATAAAAGCGTACAGAAGCTATGTATTCTGCATGTAGCTTCGCTTTTCGCAATACATACTCCTGAAGTGGCTCGTTATAGATGAATTTCGTTCCGACAAATAGTATATGTAGTTTCATGGACAAATTATAGCACATTAATCGCTTTTTAATTGCCAAAAAGATATAATCGCACAACTTTAACTCTAACAGGACAGTGCAACGATGGACTACAAAGAAACACTCCTTCTACCAAAAACGACCTTCGCAATGCGAGGTAACCTTCCTCAAAATGAACCCAAACGCTATGCTAAATGGTTCAGCGAGGATGTCTATACTAAAATGAAAAAGAAGCGTGCCGGCGCATCCGATTTTACACTCCATGACGGCCCTCCATACGCAAACGGTCATATTCATATAGGACACGCACTCAATAAAATTCTCAAAGACATCATTATCAAACACAACTACTTCGACGGAAAAAGCGTGCGTTTCACTCCAGGTTGGGACTGCCATGGCCTGCCGATAGAGCAGCAAGTAGAGAAAAAACTCGGCGGTAAAGCGAAAAAAGAAGCCCTCTCCAAAGCGGAAGTACGCGCACTTTGTCGTAAGCATGCCGATGAGTTCGTCGGCATTCAAAAAGAGGAGTTTAAAAAGCTCGGCGTCATTGCAGACTGGGAAAAGCCTTATGTCACAATGGACTACAAATTTGAAGCCAACATCTACCGCACCCTTTGTGAAGTAGCTAAAAAAGGGCTTTTAGTAGAGCGAAGCAAACCGGTCTTTTGGTCTTGGGCGGAGAGAACGGCACTTGCAGAAGCCGAAGTGGAGTATGAAGACAAAGAGGACTACTCCATCTTCATCGCTTTTGAACTGAGTGATGAGGCAAAAGCCAAAGCCGGCATAGAAGGTAAAGCCGCTTTAGTCATTTGGACGACAACACCATGGACAATTCCGGCAAATACAGGAATTTCCATCAATCCTGACGAAAAGTATGTACTTACAACAGACGGCTATATTGTTGCTAAAGAACTTTTTGACAATCTTAAAGAACAAGAGGTAGTCAAAGGCGAAATTGCACGAGAGTTCGATGCCGCGACATTTGAAAACCTTATAGCCATCAATCCACTCAACAAAAGAGAGTCCCGCATAGTTCTAGGAGAACATGTTATGGTAGACAACGGTACGGGATGCGTCCATACCGCTCCTGGACACGGAGAGGATGACTACCGAATCGGCTTAAAATACAATCTGCCGGTTATCATGCCTGTAAGCGAAACAGGAGTTTACGATGAAACGATCGTGCGAGAAAATCTCATACCAAACGCCGAAGAGTTCGTCGGCAAACACATTTTCAAATCACAAGAGCAGCTTATAGAGCTCATGGGAGATGCGGTACTCAAAGTCGGCAAATTTACCCACTCCTATCCACACTGCTGGCGAAGCCACAAACCACTCATTTTCAGAGCTACAAAACAGTGGTTCATCAGTATTGATGGAAAACCTGACGGGGAAGAAAAAACTCTAAGAGAGATCGCTCTTGAAGAGGTTGAAAAGACGAAGTTCATCCCACAAACCGGCTACAACCGCCTCAAATCGATGGTAGAGAATCGTCCGGATTGGTGTATTTCAAGACAGCGCGACTGGGGTGTACCCATAGCCTTTTTCAGAGTCAAAGCGACAGGAGAAGTACTGCTTGATGAGAAAGTCCTCAATTTCGTTGCAATGATTTTTGAAATGAAAGGAAGCGATGCATGGTACTCTATGGAGATCTCCGAGCTGCTCTATCCAGGAAGCGGTTACAAGCCCGAAGAACTTGAAAAAGTCAACGACATCCTCGATGTCTGGTTCGATAGCGGCTCTACGTGGTACAGCGTTTTAAAATCTCGTAACTATGATGCCGGAGAGTATCCGGCAGACTTGTATGTCGAAGGAAGCGATCAACACAGGGGCTGGTTTCAGTCTTCAATGTTTCTCTCGTGTGCCATAGAGCATCAAGCTCCTTATAAAGGTGTACTCACTCACGGCTTTACCGTCGATGAAAAAGGGGAGAAGATGAGTAAGTCAAAAGGCAACGTCATCGCCCCTGAACAAGTCATCAAAGAGTATGGAAGTGAAATTCTGCGTCTTTGGGTCGCTTCAAGCGATTATCAGGGAGATTTGAAAATCTCTAAAGGGATTCTCAAACAGACTGCCGAGAACTACCGCAAGCTGCGCAATACGTTCCGCTTCCTAATGGCAAACATCAACGACCTAGAAGCGATCGTCGAACCGCAAAATATGGGCATACTCGATAAATGGATTCTCAGTGTCGCTGCTGAAGTTCTTGGCGATGTACATGCAGCTTTTAGCGCATACAACTTTGTCGGCGGCATGAACATGCTCAACAACTTTATTGTCAACGAGCTCAGTGGTATCTACCTCGACATTACCAAAGACCGTCTCTACTGCGATGCCAAAAACGATCTCCACCGCCGTGCAAGCCAGAGTGCGATGGCACTTATAGCCAAAACACTTCTAACACTTTTAGCACCGATTCTTACCTATACGGCAGATGAAATCGTCGAACATGCGCCAAAAACACTCAAAGCAGAAGCAGAAGATATTTTCGACTATATCCATAAACCTTTACCGAAAATAAAAAGTGAGTTCGATGCCGACTACTTTATCGCAGCACGAGAGAAGTTCTATGAAATCGTCGATGGACTCAAAAAAGAGAAAATCATCAAAGCTACACTGGAACTCAGCCTCTACACCGATTCCAAAAAAGCACTCGATCTCGATCCGGTTGAGGCAG
>JALWLR010000070.1 GCA_027084065.1 Helicobacteraceae bacterium
CCACAGAAGCTATGTCGTCGACATGCAAAACAAAGCAGCCGTTTTGGAAATAATCCGCCGTGAAAAGCCGGACTTCATTCTTCCCGAAATCGAAGCGATCAGCATCGATGCACTCTTTGAAGCGGAAAAAGAGGGTTTTTGCGTCATTCCAAACGCCGAAGCCGTCAATAAAACGATGAACCGTAAAAACATCCGTGTTTTCGCCGCCGAAGCGCTCGGTTTGCAAACAAGCCCTTACGTTTTCGTCAAAAGTTACGAAGAGCTCATCGCAGCGGGAGAAAAGGTCGGATACCCATGCGTCATAAAGCCGGTTATGAGCTCGTCTGGGCATGGGCAAAGTGTTGCACGCAAACCTGAAGATATGGAAAAGTCGTGGGAAATAGCCAAAGAGGCTCGCGGCGATGCAAGTGAGTTGATTGTAGAGGGGTTTGTCGATTTCGATTATGAAATCACGATGCTGACAGCTCGAAACGAGACTGGAACCGTTTTTTGTGAGCCAATCGGACATGAACAGCGAGACGGGGACTATGTTTTTTCATGGCAACCGATGCAAATGAGTGAAACGGCGAAGAAAAAATCGCAAGAGATAGCCAAAAAGATAACAGATGGTCTGGGCGGACGTGGAATTTTCGGAGTAGAGCTTTTTATAAAAGGAGATGAAGTCTACTTTAGCGAAGTCTCTCCTCGCCCACACGATACGGGAATGGTTACGCTCATAACACAGAGTCAAAGCGAATTCGCCCTGCATCTGCGCGCCGTTTTGGGGCTTCCGCTTGATTTTATCTTCTATGGAGACGGAGCGAGTGCGGCTTATAAAGCCGAAAACGAGAGCTACACGCCTGTTGTGGATGTCGAAGAGAGTGTCTTTAGCAAGCGAAGTTTCGTTCGCGTCTTTTCCAAACCGGAGTCACACAAAGGTCGTCGCATGGCTGTTGTTTTGGTATTTGACAAGGTGGAAAAAGCACTGCAAGAAGCACGCAAGCTCATTCAAAAGCTTAGTGATCGCTAGAAGAAGGATTTTCTATGAAGATTGTGCTGCTTGATGCCATTACGTTTGGAGATACCGACCTTAGCGGTTTTTATAAGCTGGGAGAGGTAAGCATCTACCAAACCACCTCTCCGCAGGAGACACAAAAACGCATAGAAGATGCCGATGTCGTCGTTACAAACAAAGTCGTCATTACCAAAGAGATGATGTTACATGCAAAAAAACTCAAACTCATAGCCATAGCTGCAACCGGTATGAACAATGTCGATTTGGATGCCGCCAAAGAGCTTGGCATAGAGGTTAAAAATGTCGCGGGCTATTCGACGGCATCAGTCGTACAGCATACTTTCGCGATGCTGCTGTACCTTTTGCAACACTCGCACTACTACGACAAAAAGGTCAAAAGCAAAGAGTACTCCAAAAGCGGCATCTTTACCGATGTCAGCCGCCCCTTTTGGGAAATAAAAGAGAAAAAATGGGGCATCATAGGTCTTGGTGCGATCGGCAAAGGGGTCGCAGA
>JALWLR010000071.1 GCA_027084065.1 Helicobacteraceae bacterium
TTTTACCTGCTTGATAAGATCATGCAGTCCCTCTTCGGGAAGGAGACCCGGCTGCATGAAAACGATGATTCCCTCTCGCATGATGGCGACTGTCGGAATGGATTTGATTTGGAAGTATGCCGCAAGCTGCTCCTCCTCTTCGGTATTTACCTTTCCAAAAAGAATGTCGGGATACTCCTGTGCAACTTTTTCAAATATCGGTGCAAATTGTCGACAAGGTCCACACCACGGAGCCCAAAAATCAAGAATGACAATCTCATTTGCATTTACTTTTTCGTTGAAGTTTTCACTTGTTAAATTTTCCAATGCCATGTTTTTCCTTTGTGTTGATGCTTACAATTATGACATAAAGAGAGTAAATTTTCTTTGTTTTTGTGGAAAATTTGTAAAAAATATCAAATGCACTTTTATGCCTTATAAGCAATTTGTCATATTTTCCCTCCCTTTATATATGTTTTGCTATAGTTACAAAAAAAATCTGGAAAGCGGATGGCGAAGCGAAAAAAAAGAAAAAAGAATTCAACCTCTTTAGAGAGGATGTTGCGTATAGCGGTTTGGAGTCTGGCTGTCATAGCAGCACTGCTAGCACTCTTTTTAAGCGGGTATTACTTTGGGTATCTGCATGGCAAAGAGGATCTCTCCCGCCAGCTAAGTAAAAAAGAGCAGCAGCGAAAAGCGGCTTTGGACAAACTTGAGCAGACAATTTCGCAAAAACGATCTTTAAATAAAAAGCTCGAAGAGATTTTGAAAAAAGGGCATGCCCACGATGTGACGGCAGCTCACGAGACACAAGAACCGGCAGTTCTCAAGCCACCGAAGAAAAAGCCGACTACACACAAAGCTAAAGATGCAAAACTTGCCATTATATTTGACGATGTTTCCTTTGGCTCGCAGGTGCGTGCCATTAAAAGTTTGGGCATTCCCGTGACGATGAGCTTTTTTCCGCCAAGCTCTCTCCATCCAAAAACGCCTCAATTGGCGGCTAAAGAGAAGTTTTACATGATCCATTTGCCGATGGAAGCCATGCACTTTCACAAAGAGGAGCCTTTTACACTTCGTGTAGGCGATTCAGAGGAGCAAATCCAGCAACGTATCCAATCTATACGCAAGCTTTTCCCGCGGGTACACTATATGAACAACCATACGGGAAGCAAGTTTACTGCCGACAAAGCTTCTGTGGAGAAACTTGTGCGTGTATTGCAAAAAAACCATATTACTTTCATAGATAGTCGTACTACCGCAAAAACCAAAGTGCCAGAAGTTATGAAAGAGTTTGGCAAACCTTACATTGCAAGAGATGTTTTTTTAGATCATAAAGGCGATATAGCCTCTATCCAAAAGCAGATAAAAACCGCTGTTAAAACAGCAAAAAAGTATGGCAGCTGCATTGCTATAGGGCATCCACACCCAAATACCATTATAGCGCTGGCACGTTCGAAAAAACTACTTCAACAGGTCGATTTGGTCTATATTTATGAACTACATTGAGCAGACGGATTTTTTAAAA
>JALWLR010000072.1 GCA_027084065.1 Helicobacteraceae bacterium
CATGTCCTCAAACAAAGAGGTCATTTGCGGTAGAACGTAAATCATCCATACAAGCATAGCCGCACTTACTGCAACAAGAGCGAAAGAGGGGTAGATAAGAGCGGATTTTGCCTTTTTTTTCAAAGAGTTGACCCGTTTTAAAAACTCTGCGCCACGTTTGAGAGTTACTTCTAGCTGACCGGTTTCTTCTCCTATTTTGATAAGGTTTATAACCATGCTGCCCATGATTTTTTCATATGGTTCGAATGCTTGAGAGAGGGACTTGCCTCGGTTTATTTCAAAAGCAATCTGCTCAAGCATACGCCGAAAGCGGATGTTGTCGCTTTCGTTTGCCATATCGACTAAACCATGATAGAGTGGCAGTCCTGACTTGACTATGAGATGAAGGTTTTCTATAAGTTCGATAATATCGTCATTTTTTATACCGCGTCCGCGTTTTGGAATTAAAACGGCAAGAAAAGAGGGTATGGGGGTAATGGAAACAGGCATAAAACCTTTTACCTCGAAGTACTCCTCTAGTATCTCCTGCGAACTAAATTCAAAAATCTCCGCTCTTTCTTGGAATGTATCATCGATATATCGAACGTAAAACAGCATTAATCGACAACCCTGTCAATCTCTTCAAAAGTTGTTATGCCTAAAAGCACTTTTTCATATCCGTCGAATTTCAAAGGAACCATACCGTTTCTTTTTGCCTCTTCAAATATCTCCTGTGAGGATGCCTGTTTTGTAATAAGTGCCTCAATAGAGTCATTTACTTCCAAAATTTCGACAATGGCATTTCTTCCGTTGTAGCCAGTGTTACGGCAGTGTTCACATCCAACAGGTTTATAGAGTTGGTAGTTGGGGTATTTTGCCAAGAACTCTTCTGTTATGCCGCGTTTTTGAAACTCCTGCATGTCGATTTGTGTTGTTTGTTTGCAGCGATTGCAGAGCTTTCGAACAAGACGTTGTGCAATGACGGCAACAAGCCCAGATGCTATAAGGTAGGAGGGGATTTTTAAATCTTCGAGTCTTGGAATTGTACCTACGGCGTTATTTGTATGGAGTGTCGAGAGTACTAGGTGTCCGGTAATGGAAGCCCGAACGGCAAGTTCCGCCGTTGCTTCGTCTCTAATCTCCCCCACTAGCATGACATCGGGATCTTGACGCATAAAAGAGCGAATGGCTGCATCGAATGTATAGCCCGCTTTTGTATTGAGTTGTGTTTGCTTGATGAAAGAGAAACGGTATTCAATGGGGTCTTCGATAGTAAGAACATTTTTTTTCAAAGAATCGATTTTTCGAAGAGCTGAATAAAGCGTGGTTGTCTTCCCTGAACCTGTCGGTCCGACAATGAGAATGATACCATAAGGCTTTTGAAAAAAGTGCTCAACTTTTTTCGTGTTGGTTTCGTTCAGTCCTAGATGGGAGAGATTGAAAAGTGAAGCGTTCTTTCCAAGAAGACGAAGAACGATGTTCTCACCGTGATTGGTTGGCAGAGTGGAAACCCTCAAGTCGAACTCTTCATTGAGAAAATTATAGCTAAAGGCACCATCTTGCGGTTTTCTCTGCTCAGAAATATCAAGCTCACTGATAATCTTTATACGAGCGACAATTTGGTTGTGAAGTCGAAGCGGTAAAGAGTAGTAGTGATTCAAAACGCCATCAATTCGGAAAAATACATGGGTTGCAGACTTTTCGGGTGTTATGTGGATGTCGGTAGCTTTGTCTTTTATGGCACTGTTTAAAAAGAGATCGACAAGATGAGGAATGTCGATTTCGCGATTTTGTAAAGCACGCTCAATCATCTCGTCTATCTCTTTTTCTATAGGGTTTTCTAGTTGATAGTAATAGATTTCTACATAACGGGCTATCGCTTTTTTATCGCCGACGACAAATTTGACGTTTCGTTTGGAGAGTTTTTGTAAATAGTCCATCGTCATGATGTCGTTGACCTCTTGAGTCGCTACAACAAACGTTTCGTTATCAATACTAATGGGAAGAATATTTTTGGATATCGCTATCTCTTTGGGAACAATTTTAAGAGCTTCTTCCGATGGAACTATTTGCTCTATTTCTATGTACTCAAGACCATGTTGAATGGCGATTGCTTCTGCAATTTCGGCTGAAGTGACAAAGTCGAGCTCTTCGAGGATTTCTCCTAAAAACTTTGGGTTTGCTTTTTGAACCTGCAGAGCAACTTGAATTTGCTCTTCGGTAATGAAGCCAAGCTCTTTGAGTAGTTGTCCTATGGGTTTGTTTTGTGCCATCTATTTTCCTTTTGAAGCTGAGTTGAAGTTTGTATTATGGCCATCTTCCACCACCTCGGCCACTTCCAAAACCACTTCCACTTCCTGCACTTCCTCCACTTCCTCCACTTCCTCCACTGCCACTGGAGGTATCGGTGTCGAGTGTAATGGAAAAGAGTTTATTTATGGTTTTTGTTTTATCTTTTGCATATACGCGCAAGTAATCCGTTCCCGCAGAACCTCTAGTTGATGGGTTGCCATCTATTTGTAGTTGTGTGCACTGCTTATAATTTGTGTCGTCATTGCAGTCATGTGATCCGGTAGTGATTGTATCAGAGCCACATTGAATATTGTTTAGCCATGAAGGGACATTCTCTATACACCATTTATAATCTTGATCGGAGTCACTATCGCTTCCATCATCAAAAGGGTATCCTTGATCTGCACGAATAGTGGCGTAACCGCTTCCTAAATAGTCTGTAGATGAAATAATATCTCTAGGTAATGCGGAGTCTGTTACAAAAGTAAGTTTATTGTCACTACAGCGTACGGCAGTTTGGAGTTCATCAAGTGTCATCCATTTGACGATGTCATCATAATTTTCCTCTCTTGTGTAGTCATAGGAGTTATCATCTTCTTTTGCACTGTAGTCATACACTTTGACGACATACGGAGACGATCCACTTACACCTGTTTGGATATTGCCGTTGGCTCCTTGTGCCGCTACGACAAAAGCTACATTGTCGATGGTATGATCCAATGATCCATTTTGATAGACCTCTACATTGAGATTAGTCGTGTCAAATGTACAAATATCCTGATCATTTGCCAAATTGGGATCTGCAAAGTAGAAGAAAGTTTTGTTGAGATCGTCTACCTTGCTTTTGAGTGGAGAAAGCTCATTTGCAAATTCGCTCCATGTAGGCAAATCCACATACTTTGTCGCATAGCCGACTATAGCATCTTTTGCCTCTTTTACATAAAATTTCGCTTCTTGCGTTTTCTCTTTTTCTCTTTGCATTTTTAAAAACTTGAAGCCTCCGCCTAGTAAAATGCCTATAACGGCTAAAACGATAGCGAGTTCAACGAGTGTAAACCCATTTTTTTTCATAATATCTCCTTAAGCATTGAGATGCGATGTTGTATAGTTTCATATGTTTTTGACTTTTTTGGAAGTTTTCGCAGAGCTTTCTGGTAAAGAATAAGAGCTTTTTTGTATTGTTTTTGCATGTCTAACGCTCTAGCATAGGCTATCATATTGTAGGGATCAAACGGATTTTTGTCATACGCTATTTTGTAATACCCCAAAGCTTTGTTTATGTTGTTTTTCTTTTCATAATAGTAACCTAAAAGGAGTGCGAGTCTTCCGCTTCTATCATAAAGGATGTATTCATTAAGCTCATTTATTGCATCTGCATTTGCGCTTTCAACAGCGCCGTATAAAAAGGCATACAGGAATTTTGAAGCACTTTTTTGTTCTTCTATTATTTTTTTTGCATCTTCCCAGTCTCCCATTTTCCCATATAGATAGCAAAGGTTGTTTATAAGTTTTGGAAACTTGTAGCCGTTTTTGTAAAGCATCTCATAATAAATCAAAGCTGAAGAGAGATCCCCCTCTTTATATGCTTTGGAGGCTTTTAGCAGTGTATCGGAGAGGAGGTATTTGTTGTTTTGCAAAGTAGGTTTGGCTCTTTTATTTGAGGTTTTAGGTTCTGCATGTACGGGACGGACAAAATTATGTTCCATATGCCATTTGGTCGTTTTTTGAATGTAAGCATCTTTAAATCCGAGTTTGTGAAATTCCACAAGTACGCTTTTTAGCTTTTTTGGTGTAGAAGAGGCTCCATAGCGTGCGGCATAGTATTTGCCTATTTTATAGATTTTTGTTTTGGATTTGAGTTTTTTTGGTAGAGGGATGACTCTTTTGAGTGCATCTTCGAGTTTGATGGTGCTGACAAGTTGGATAGTATAGCGTGGAATGAGTTTCTCTTTTTCTATAACTATTTTTTCCTCATTGCAAGAGGGTGCTTCGAAAACAAGCGGTTTTGCTTCTAAAAAGGCAAATAGGAGAAAAAAAAGAGTGAGTGCTCTTCTCATCGTATGATCCTCAAGCGTAGGAGTATGACAAGTTCACGTTTTTCATTTTTTTTGTAGGTATGCTTAAAAAGCGCACCAACAAAGGGAATGTCACCTAAAAAAGGAACACTTTGATCAAGTTCTAAAGTCCGGTTGTTTATAAGCCCGCCTATGAGTACAAGGTCGTTGTCCTTTGCATAGACGACGGTACCTGCTTCTTTGATGTTTAGCAGTGGTGCTGTAGCGACGATTCTCCCCTCTTCGTCATAGTAATTGATGTCTTCTTGAATATTTGATGTAATTGGAATGATGTTGAGCATAATTTTGTCATCATCGAGTAAAACTGGCGTGACACCCAGAGTCAATCCATCAAGTACATCTCTTCTGTTATAGGTCACTTGTGTGTTGCTAGCACTTCCACCTGTTCCTTGAAGTGTTTGTACCTCTTTTTCCCAGTAAGGCACAAGTTTTCCTGAAGATATAATGGCCGACTGTCCGCTGAGAACTTTGATGCGTGGATTCGAAAGTGCATCAATATTGCCTGCTTGATCTAGTGCATTTATGATGGCATTGAAACTGTCTGAAGAGTAGGTAACACTGCCTGCTACGGCACCTGTAAGTGCCAGGTTCTGGTTGAGTGTGAGTTGATTTCCGGTTTTGAGAACATTTTGGGCAATCGCCTCCCAGCTTACACCCAGTTCATGACTTTTGTTCAAAATGACCTCTAAAATTTTCGCTTCTATAAGAATTTGCTTTTTAGATTCATTTTTTAAACGTTCAATCAGATTTTCTATCTGTTTGATACTTTTGTAGTTGTCATAAACACTAAGTGTACCGGTAAATTTGTTGAGGGTGTAGTGTCCCTCTTGACTAATGAGGTCTTTTATGTTTTGTTCCAGCTGTTCATAAAAGGAGTTGTTTTCTTGAGGATTGTCATAGTGTAAAGAGAAATCACCTCTAAGAGCGCTTGAGGCACTCCCACCACCTGATGATGAGCTTCCACCGCTTGTAGCGGAGCTGAAAACATCGCCTCCAAGGTCTGTTTTAAAGGAGGTTGCCGTGTGCACATAGGGAACTTGAAACGTTTTTCGTTTGAAGTACTTTACATGCAAAATGTTACCCTCAAGATCATAATAGGCACCGGTTGTTTCCATAAGTGTTTTTAACACATCTTCTAAGTTTGCATTTTTGACGTTAATCGTTACATGCAGGTTTCTTGGAATTTTTTCAATACTAACTTTCTTTGTTAGAACAGATGCTTGTTGAGAGCGTGAATTGTTAGCTAAATTGTAAGAAGACCGACTCCCCTGTGCTTGAAATTGTCCTGCACCATCACTAATGGCTTGTTGTTCAGTTTGGGTAATTTTTACCTTTTTGTAAAGCACATCTTCATCAATTATAAGGTTTAGTCCAGCGCTCTTTGCCAGTGTATACAAAACGAAAGTGAGTTTCGCATCATTTGCAGAGAGAGTAATTTTGTTTTCGGCAAAGACACTTATATCTTCAAAAGGAGAGGGTAGGACAAGCGGAGGTATGGTTTCTTGCATTTTTTTTCTTTTGTGTTTTTGGAAGCTTTTTATCTCCTCTTTTGCTGTAGAAAAGGGTGTGATTTTCGTTTTAGTCGTGTTGTTTTCTGCATGTGTGTTTGGCTCATGAGTAGCACATCCTGCATGCAAAAGTAGTAAAAAGAGTAAACTTAGTCGAACAGATATAACCATCGTTTTCCTTTCTTAAGTTGAAGAAGAACTTTGTCTTCCTCTATGCGTATAAGTTTTGCACCATCTACGGTGCCGTAAAGATAAACTATTTTACCATTTATTATAGCGACTTTTTTATTGAAAAATATCGCTTCAAGATGAAAATATTTTGGTTGGCTTAGTGGGATGATCTTTGGGATGGGTTTGAAAGTCGTTTTTTTGTACAAAACTGTAGTGGCAACCCATGGGGCTTCTTTTTTTCTTGTAGCTATTTTTTTCAAAATGGTTTCGTAAGTACTGTTTTTTGCATCTATTTTAAGGTAAATGTCCGCTTTTTTATCAAGAACGGCGTTTTTGTACTCTTTGTATGTTGGAAAAATGTATTTTGCATTGGCGACAATCTCTTCATAAAAGAGATAGACTATTGAA
Source organism: Helicobacteraceae bacterium (assembly GCA_027084065.1). Lineage (GTDB taxonomy): Bacteria > Campylobacterota > Campylobacteria > Campylobacterales > Sulfurimonadaceae > S012-15. Next base: position 6,434 of record JALWLR010000072.1, read on the forward strand.
GCTATGAACAAAGGAAGCAATAAAAGAAAAATCTGTTTGTTAGTGAGATACATTTGCATCCTTAAAATAGGGTTGAATGACTTTGAGTGTACCTGTTATTTTCTCTTTGTCTATATTAAAACCGGTAAAATCGAGAAAACCTTTAGGATAGCGAAGCATCACGAGATTTTGAAGCTTTTTGCGTTCATTTCTCATAAGCTCAAAAGATATGTCCATATTGTGTGTATCTTGTTCGGTGTAGAGGAAACGCTCGACTGTAAAGTGAAATGTTTTTGCATGTCTGTCAAAAAAATCAACAAGTGCTTTGTCACTGTTTTCTTCACTTTGCGGAAGATGCTCTAGGCTTGGTTTGACATATTTTTTAAGCCATTTGTTTATATGGGCGATTTTTTTGAGCTTTTCTATTTCTCTTAGGTGTTTTTGGTTTATAGATGCAATTTGTCTTGTCTCTTCGGCAAACCATTCTCCAAGCCCATAGGCAAGCACGCTA
>JALWLR010000073.1 GCA_027084065.1 Helicobacteraceae bacterium
AGATTGAGACAACGACAAGCGAATATGATAAAGAGAAGCTTCAAGAGCGTCTTGCAAAACTTAGCGGTGGTGTAGCGGTTATCAAAGTAGGTGCTGCGACTGAAACTGAGATGAAAGAGAAAAAAGACAGAGTCGATGACGCACTCTCTGCGACAAAAGCAGCAGTAGAAGAGGGTATAGTCATCGGCGGTGGAGCAGCGCTTGTAAGAGCTGCATCTAAAGTGAATCTTGATCTTGAAGGTGATCAAAAAATAGGTGCAGATATCATTCTAAGAGCTGTAAAAGCGCCGATGAAACAAATTGCTACCAATGCAGGATACGATGCCGGTGTCGTTGTTAATACTGTTGAAAATGCAGACAATGACACAACAGGTTTCGATGCTGCAAAAGGGGAGTATGTCGATATGTTCAAAGCGGGTATTATCGATCCGCTTAAAGTCGAGAGAGTAGCGCTTACAAATGCGACATCAGTATCAAGCCTACTTCTTACAACCGAAGCGGCAGTCTTTGAGATCCCAGAAGACAAACCTGCAGCTCCAGCAGTCCCAGACATGGGTGGCATGGGCGGAATGGGCATGATGTAAGGCTGCGATAAGCAAACGCCAACTGCTTGGCGTTTGCCGCAGCCGCACCAAAGGCTGATGTGCGAAGCACCAGCCGACGGAGTCCACAAAGACGCCAACTGCTTGGCGTTTGCCGCAGCTACACACAAATGCCAACTCTTTTCTTTTTCAAGTATTCTTTACCTCGTTCATTCTTCATTTTAATATCTGTATGATTATATTGCTTAAATTGCTTAAAAAATATTCACTTTTTTTATAAAGAACACTTCTTTCTTGACTATAATTGCGAAAAAACAATACATTCGGGACAGAGATGAAAAAACTACAAGAAGCATACGAAGCACGTGCGAAAAAAATCAATAAAATCGAAAAACTCAAACAGACTAAAGATGCATTCGAAGCATGGGAAAAGCTGGAGTACTATGCAGAAAATGGCTATGACTCGATTCCTGAGGAGGATAAAAGCTATTTTTTGAAGTGTTTCGGGATTTATGATCGTCCGAAAACACCACGGCAATTTATGCTGAAGTTGCGTATTCCTGCAGGTCATCTCACTGCAAAACAGGCACGTGTCATTGGAGAGTGTGCCGAGGAGTTTGGGCAAGATTATCTTGACTTGACTACACGAAGTCAATGTGAACTTCGCTATCTTGACATAGAAAATATACCGACAATTTTAAAGCGACTCGAAGATGCCGACATCAATGCTTATCAGACCGGGGTAGATAATGTACGTGGTATTATGGGAGATCCTTTCGATGATTTAGCATTAGACAATATACTACCATCTCATACTTTGCTTTTGAAGATGCAAGAAGAGATTCTTTTTAAACGTGAATGGGTTTCACAACTTCCAAGAAAATTTAATACGGCTATTACAGGTTGTACCGCCAATCGTTGTAATATTTTTGTACATGATCTTTGTTTTGTGTTGGCTAATAAAGATGGTGTGTATGGTTACAATGTTTATCTTGGAGGAAAAGTTGGAAAAATAGCTAAAAATGCAGATATTTTCGTTCAAGGAGAGGAACAGGTTCTTGCCTGCTTTAAAGCGGTTATTTCTTTGTATAAAAAATATGGATTTAGAGACAACCGAAATAAAAACAGACTCTTTTTCTTACTTGAAGCGGTGGGCATAGAAGAGTTTGCCAAAGCTATCAGAGAAGAGGCCGGTATGGATTTTGCAACCGCCGGTGTTACGATGACGAACTTAGATTACTTTGAACCAGATCATGGAAAAGTACAACTTAAAGACGGGACGTTTGCCGTTCACAGTGTTGTTCCTTCCGGAATCTTTACAGGCTCGGCTTTACAAGAAGCTGCTGCTCTTTCTTTAGAGTATGGAAGCGGTCAAATTCGTTTAGATATGGAACAATCCCTTTATATTTTAGGTATCAAAGATATAGACAGTCTTCAAAAAGAGAGCTACTTTGAAAAGTATCCTAGCGTTCGATCCGCATATTTCAATCATTTGATTGCTTGTGCAGGAACGGAACATTGTCCGTTTGGTGTCATAGAAAACAAGAACGATGCTATTGAGATGGCAGAGTATCTTTCCAAAGAGGTTCCGTTGCCATTGGATGCAAGAGTTCGTTTGTATTGGAGTGCATGCCCAAAAGGCTGTGGTATTCATGGGTTGGGCGATATTGGTTTTGAAGGGTGTAAAGCGAAGTATAACGGAAAAAGTACAAGTGGAGTGCATATAAGTGTAGGCGGGAAACTTATCAGTGAAGGAGTCGAAGGACATACAGTTATAAAATCTGCCCCATTGGTACTTGCACATCGTTATGTTGCCGCTTTAGTTTTTGAGTATGCAAGAATGCGTAAAAAACATGAAAGTTTCGAACGATTTTTCGATAGAGTTTTAGCTAACTACTCTTTTGCTGCTATAGGCTTTATGATGCGCTTGTTGGCGTATGCACACTATAAAGAAATCGACTTAAAAGGGTTTGGTTTTATCGAAAACATTCCTACTTTGCGTAACGAAGAGTTCGAGGTGTTTGAATTTGGTCGAAAACTTTACTATCTCCTGACAAAAAAAGAACCTTATTCGGCTGTTGAGCGTTTTACAAATGTTTTAAAAAGTGAAAAACCGGAAGATATTCGTAAACTTGTTCCTGAAATCGATGAAAATATAGCAGCACTCATCGAGAGATGTATCCATCCCGATGAAACAAAACGTGCTGTAGTCTTTTCAGAGCTTACGGAGTATGTCGCTTTGTAAGCTAGTGCACTTTTTTCAGTGTATTTGTATCGGTATGTTCGAAAATACCGCCGTAAATATCTACGAGAGTTGTTTCGAAATAGTGAAGTTCTTTCTCTTTGAGCCTCATTTTTATATCAAATGCAATAGTTTTTGCTTTTTGCTTGAGAAAAGCTGACTGAACAATGGTAAAATTGGCATCTTTGATGTCGCTAACGGCTTTTAGTAGAACTTCTCCATCTTCATCCACATGAGCGGTTCCGCTTGCAAGCAGGCAGAGTCCTCTTGGAATTGCAATAGAGTGCATAAGAAGTTTTTTTTCCTTGTTCCACATCCAGTATCCTGTTTGATTGTGAATAATGGCATTGTCTTTTTTACGTGTCACTATCTGATGATAATGGAGTGCAGCAACTCGCTCCTCTTCGGCATTGACAACTTCGCCTGCTTCTGAAAAAGTGAGTGTTTCAAAAAAAAGATTTTCCTCTTTCCCCTCTTTTTTATCAGGGGCTATGTCTATGCCTTTATCTCCCTGAAATGTTCCTATGAGTCCTTGTAGTGGTCCATAATCTGTTTGCATGGTTTCTTCCTTTTTTATTGGATTTCATTAGTATACGATTCTTTTTATAAAACTTTTTTATAAAATTAAGTTTTTCAGTATTATAATGTAAAAAATGAGTCTGCAATAAAGGAGCCTCAAATGACGCTCAAAAAGAAAATAGAAAAAGAGATAGAAAATATAGATGACCGAATCGTAGAAATACGCCATACAATTCATCACAATCCAGAGCTCTCCGGAGAGGAGAAGGAGACAAACTTGCTTTTGCGCTCCATTTTCGATGTAGAGGGCATTCCATATAAAACATTTTCGACACATTACGGACTCGTAGCAGATATTATAAAAGATCCCTCTTTGCCCACGGTTGCTATACGTGGCGATATGGATGCACTTCCTATGCCGGAACAGAGTCAGAAACCTTACACGTCATCAAAAAAGGGGATTATGCATGCATGCGGTCACGATGCCCATACGGCTATTGCGCTTGGTGTAGCACTGGTACTCAATAGGCTTAAAGAGGAGTTACCGGGGAATGTCCGAATCCTTTTTCAGCCTGCAGAAGAGGTATTAGAAGGCGGTAGTGACCAGCTTATAGCAGATGGTGCCCTCGATGGTGTCAGTGCTATTTTTGGTTTACATGTGTATCCTTATTTGAACACCGGCGAAATAGGTTATAAATATGGTGTGATGATGGCTTCGGCAGATATATTCAGTTTTGATATTTACGGCAAAACAGCACATGGAGCAAGACCGCATGAGGGAATCGATGCCATACTTGTTGCTTCCATCGCAATAACATCTCTAAACCATATTGTCAGTCGGCGCATAGATCCTTTGCATCCTGCCGTTATATCTATGGGAAAGATAGAAGGAGGAAACGCGCCAAACATCATAAGCGACTTTGTAAATGTTTCCGGAACGGTCAGAACAGTCAATGCAGAAGTGAGAGATAAAATTCCGCAGATGATGGAAGAGACCATCAAAGGTGTTTGTCATACGATGGATGCAAAATATCATTTTCATTACAAGTTCGGTCCCCCGGAACTTGTCAACGACGATGCGATGGTGGACATCGTCAAGAGTGTTGGGCGTTATGTTGTCGGTGAAAAATGGCTTGTCGATCTGAAAGATCCTGTCATGGGTGGAGAGGATTTCTCACGTTATTTAAAAATTGTGCCGGGTGCTTTTTTTCGTCTTGGTATATGTAATCCGGAAAAAGGCACCTGTGTCTCTCAGCACAATACCCGCTTTGATGTCGATGACGATGCTCTTGAAATCGGTATGAAAATGTTGGCACTATGTGCCATAGAAGCTATTGAGAAAGAGAAAAATGCGTAATACCATCTTTGTAAGTGTTCCAAACAGCGAGAAGTTTTTACCTGTCGTTTTATCTGCACTTGATAAAGCTTTGGAAATCATTGAATTAAAAGAGCAAAAAAAGGTTCATTTTTTGCATTCAGCTGAAGAGCTGGTGCGTAACGCGATGCGTTATGCTTACCTTGAAGGCGAGATAGGTATGATAGATGTCGAACTTACCTATAAGCCCCATGGGATAATGCTCGATGTGCATGATATGGGAATCCCCATAGATGAAAAGCGGATTTTTTCCATACAAGGCGGTGGTCTGGAGCGGATTCGAAAAAAAGTTGAAAAACTTGAGTTTATAAATAAGGGACAGGAGGGAAAATCGTTTCGGATTTTTCAATCCTTTAACAATGTCAAAACGCTACAAGAGAAGAGTGGTGCGGCATATTCGGATCTTGCCGACAACTCACCGGCATCACTCAAACCACTTTCAATAAAAATTAGAGACTTCCAAAGCGGTGATGAAGAGGCTATAGCGCAACTCATATATAACAACTATACTTACAGTTACTACAAAGATCTTTTTTATTTTCCCCAAAAAATCAAAAAGCTCAATGAAAATAAAGAGATTTTTTCGATAGTCGCTGAAGATTTAGATTCAGGAGTCATTGGACATTTCGCTTTTGTCAAACTGCCACATGCCAATACAGCCGAAATCGGGGTAGCAGTTGTAGATCCTCGTTTTAAAGGGCAGGGGATTATGAACGCGATGCTAGAGTATTTACTCAAAAAGGCTAAAGCACTTCACTTCAATGCGATTTTCGGAGAGGCCATCATGTTGCATCCTTACAGTCAAAAAGCGAACTTGGCACATGGTTTTACCGAGTCGGCTTTGCTGCTTGGAATCGTTCCAAATACAATCTCCCTGCGTGATAAAAATGCTCTACATACCGATAAAAGAACAGCGGTATTGGTTGGATATAAAATTTTCAAAACAAGAAAAGAGCCTCTTTTATATATGCCAAAGCGGTATGAAGATCTCATCCGTCAGATTTACATGCAAAACTCTATGCAACCGCAAAAAGCTACACAAAAAAGCAAAGCTGAGAGAAACATACTTTCATACGAAGTAAGTCCCTATACCAACACGGGTGTGTTGATCGTCGATGAGGTAGCGGAAAAATTCAAAAAAGGTATACGGTATCATTTGGGAAATCTTTTTAAAAAACATCTCGATATGATTTTTGCTGATATCAATTTGATACGATGTACCGATATAGATGCCGTCGTGAAGTTTTTGCGTAAAGAGGGGTTTGTCTTTGGCGGAGTTCTTTTTTACAGACATGGAGATGATGATTATTTGCGAATGCAGCTGGTAAATTCCGACAATGTAGAAACACGCAACATTGTTTGTCATTCTGAATTTTGCCATCGGCTTTTGCATGTAGTCAATGAAGAACTTAGAGAGAATTAATTGAAGATGGGGTATCATAATAGCACTATCTTGAAAATGGAGAATCGATTTGAAAAAAAAGCCAACGACTGTAATTATCGGTGCCGGCGGTGTCGGTCGCGTTGTCACGCATAAATGTGTTCAAAATGCAGAGACATTCGGGCGTATAGTTCTTGCCAGCAGGACACTTTCAAAATGTGAAGAGATCCAAAAAGAGCTTCCCAAAGGAGCTATAGAAATAGCGAGCGTGGATGCCGATGAGACACAAAATGTTATAGACCTCATAGAAAAATATGATGCGGATATCGTAATCAATGTTGCTTTGCCGTATCAGGATCTGACTATTATGGATGCATGTGTAGCGACAAAAACGGACTACCTAGATACCGCAAACTATGAACATCCCGATGAAGCGAAATTTGAGTACAAGCTTCAATGGGAACGTGATGAAGCATTTAAACAAGCCGGTGTCATGGCGCTGCTTGGAAGCGGGTTCGATCCGGGGGCTACCAATGTTTTTTGTGCTTATGCACAAAAACACTACTTCGATGAAATTCACTATATCGATATACTTGATTGTAATGCGGGCGATCATGGTTATCCGTTTGCTACGAATTTCAATCCCGAAATCAATCTGCGTGAAGTCAGTGCAAACGGTCGTTACTGGGAAGAGGGCAAATGGATAGAAACGAAGCCGATGGAAATTAAAATGGTCTGGGATTATCCGGAAGTAGGACCTAAAGATAGTTATCTGCTTTACCATGAGGAGATGGAGTCTCTTGTAAAACATATCAAAGGACTTAAGCGTATT
>JALWLR010000074.1 GCA_027084065.1 Helicobacteraceae bacterium
CTGTAATTATCGGTGCCGGCGGTGTCGGTCGCGTTGTCACGCATAAATGTGTTCAAAATGCAGAGACATTCGGGCGTATAGTTCTTGCCAGCAGGACACTTTCAAAATGTGAAGAGATTCAAAAAGAGCTTCCAAAAGGAGCTATAGAAGTAGCGAGCGTGGATGCCGATGAGACACAAAATGTTATAGACCTCATAGAAAAATATGATGCGGATATCGTGATCAATGTGGCTTTGCCGTATCAGGATTTGACTATTATGGATGCATGTGTAGCGACAAAAACGGACTACCTAGATACCGCAAACTATGAACATCCCGATGAAGCGAAATTCGAGTACAAGCTTCAATGGGAACGTGATGAGGCATTTAAACAAGCCGGTGTCATGGCGCTGCTTGGAAGCGGATTCGATCCTGGGGCTACCAATGTTTTTTGTGCTTATGCACAAAAACACTACTTCGATGAAATTCACTATATTGATATTCTCGATTGTAATGCGGGTGATCATGGTTATCCGTTTGCTACGAATTTCAATCCCGAAATCAATCTGCGTGAAGTCAGTGCAAACGGTCGTTACTGGGAAGAGGGCAAATGGATAGAAACGAAGCCGATGGAGATTAAAATGGTCTGGGACTATCCGGAAGTAGGACCTAAAGATAGTTATCTGCTTTACCATGAGGAGATGGAGTCTCTTGTAAAACATATCAAGGGACTTAAGCGTATTCGTTTTTTTATGACATTTGGCGAGAGCTACCTCAAACATATGGAGGTACTGCAAAATGTCGGAATGCTCGGCATAGAGCCGGTAGAGCATAAAGGGTGCAAAATCATTCCTATAGAGTTTTTGAAAACGCTTCTGCCGGATCCGGCAAGTCTTGGAGCAAGAACCAAAGGAAAAACAAATATTGGAATAGTAGCTGAAGGTATCAAAGATGGCAAAAAAAAGAAAATATACATCTATCAAGTCAGTGACCATGAAAAATGTTATGAAGAAGTGAAGTCACAGGCTGTCTCTTATACAACAGGTGTTCCCGCTATGATTGGTGCGAAACTGATGCTTGAAAAAAAGTGGTACAAACCCGGTGTTTGGAACATGGAGGAGTTTGATCCCGATCCGTTCATGGAAGAGATGAACAAACAGGGTCTGCCTTGGAACGTTATAGAATTGGAATAAAACGATGACGACATTTTCAGATATAGTAAAAAAGATAGACTCGCTGCCGCCGCTTTCGCATGTAGTTATGCAGATTCAAAAGCTGTATGAAGAGGGTTCTGAAAATGTCAATGTTTTGAAGCTTATTCGTCTGATAGAGTCGGATGCGACATTGACGGCAGATGTTTTAAAGTTTGTCAACGCTCCAAAATATGGTTTTAGTAAAAAAATCGCCTCGGTTTCTCAGGCTGTAACTCTGCTTGGTACGGAAATCATTTATGGATTGGTTGTTGAACATGCAATGTATGAACGCTTAGAAACAGATCCGAGTCCTTATGGTATAACGACTCTTCAGTTTAATGATATGTGTAGATTGCAAAGTGCGTTGATGTTTCAGTGGTACAGCATGATTGATTTGCGTGATGCTCAGTTTCTTTCCCCTCTTGCGCTTATAATGGAGATTGGGAAGTTGATTCTTTCAAAAGAGATAAAAGAGAGTGCTTATGCCGCACAGTTTAGGCGTGGTCTGGCTCAAACTTCAGATGTTTCAAAATATGAATACGAATTGTTTGAGACAACATCGTACTATGTTTCCGCACTTTTGTTCGAGCATTGGAATCTTGAAAGCACTTTTGTGGAGATTTTAAAAAGAATGGATTTCGAAGCGGAAGAATCGGTAGAGTGTTTGGAAAGAGTGGAGTATTTTCGAGATCTGCTTGATGTCATACGTACGGCAGTCAGTGTCAAAGGAATTTTAACTCATACCTCTATCGATAAAGCAGCAGCATTGGTCAAAGAGATAGGCTTGAGCGAGGAGACCTTTTTGCATGTAGCAAAACGTTTGAAAAGACATTATAAACAGAGTAAGGGGTTGGCATAGAAACACCGGTATATGTATGTGAAGAAGTATTGCTTGAGAAAAATCTCAAGATTTTGGATGATGTTAGCCGGCGCAGTAGTGCGAAGATAATCCTTGCACTCAAAGGGTTTGCGATGTGGTCTACTTTCGACCTTGTTTCGAAATATCTTCACGGATGTACGGCAAGTGGATTATGGGAAGCGAGACTGGCACGGGAAGAGTTTTGCCGTTTTAATGAAGAGGCGGAGGTACATACCTACTCTCCCGCTTTTAAAGAAGAAGATATTGAACAGATTGCCCGCATAAGCGATCATATTGTTTTTAATTCTTCTGGGCAGTTGAAACGCTTTTATGACAAAGTCAAAGAGATAAATCCAAAGATTCATATCAGTTTGCGAGTCAATCCCGAAGTTTCTTCTTCTCCGGTAGATCTTTACAATCCGTGTGCTGCGTATAGCCGTCTTGGAGTGACGAAAGAGAATTTTGATTCGGCTCTTTTGGAAAAACTTGACGGTTTGAATTTTCATGCATTGTGTGAGCAGGATGCAGATGCTCTTGAAGCGGTACTTGCCGGTTTTGAAGAGAAATTTGGAGCATATATACCCAAACTCAAGTATGTTAATTTTGGCGGGGGGCATCATATTACACGTAAAGGGTATGATGTAGAAAAGCTCATTAAAATCATACAAGAGTTCAAAGAGCGTTATAACGACATAGAAGTATATCTTGAGCCGGGAGAAGCAGTAGGATGGGAGGTTGGGTACCTTGAAGCAAGTGTATTGGACATAGTTCATAACGGTATGGATATAGCTATTTTAGATACCTCCGCAGAAGCACATATGCCCGATACACTCGCAATGCCTTATAAGGCAAAAGTACGTGGTGCTGCAGAACCCGGCGAAAAACCCTATACCTACCGGCTTGGAGGCAATACCTGTCTTGCCGGGGATATTATGGGAGATTACAGTTTCGATGCACCGCTTGAGGTAGGGGATCGTATTGTTTTTGAAGATCAAATCCACTATACGTTTGTCAAAAACACAACATTTAATGGGATTAAACTACCCTCTTTGGCGATAAAACGCAAAGATGGCAATATAGAGACAATTAAAGAATTTGGCTATGAAGATTACAGAGACAGACTTTCATAGGAGAGCAGATGCAAGAAGATAAAGAAAGATGGAACAAACGCTATAAAGAGAAGCCGTTTCGCACATGGGTAGAGCCTCTTGTTGAAAAATATATAGAACGTGCGAATGTCGGTTATGCACTGGATATTGCATGTGGAGAGGGACGAAACACTCACTTTTTGGTAGAAAAAGGATTTGAAGTCGATGCAGTAGATTTGAGTGACTATGCACTCTCAAAGATAGAAGAGAATCCAAAAATCCATAAAATAGAAGCCGATCTTGATTTTTACTCTTTGGAAAAGAACAAGTATGATCTTGTCTTAAATATCAACTATCTCAATCGTCGTTTTTTTCATCAGATCAAAGAGGCCCTTAAACCGGGCGGGATTATTATATTCGAGACATTTATCGTCGCGCATGGAGATTTTGAGAACCCGAACAATCCAGAGTATCTACTTCGCAAAAACGAGCTGCTTCACGCTTTTATTGATTTGGATGTTATCTATTATGAAGAGCGTATGGATGTCAACATGCGAAACGAAAAGACGATGGTCGCTTCACTCGTTGCACAAAAACGGTGCTGATTCAAAGCCCTTCTAGAAGTAAATACCACATTCTTTCAATTTCATCATCATTGAGAAAGAGGCTGCTTTTTTTGGTGTAAAGCTCATGGAGTGATTCTTTTGAAAAAGAGTAGGTGTGTGCACAGCGTGAATGTGTCGGTAAAAAAGCACGAATAAGAGAGACCTTGCTCTCCTCAATCGGTTCGTTACATAAAAAACACTCTTTTTCCGTATGGAGTCTTCCCTCATACTCCAGCAGTCGGATGTAACTCTCAATCGCCACGCGTTTAGGATTTTGTTCTCCCCATCTTTTTGAAGCATTTAAAAGCAGTTCGAAGTAAAAGGATTCAAGTTCATAGGTATCTCGCAAATGCGGATAAAACAGTTTTACGAAGTCCTGCCACATTCTTAGCAGTCGAAAATCATGAATCCATCGAAAACCAATATGGACGACATCTCTTAAGCGTTTGATGCTGACTTTTTGGCTTGATTGAGTTTCGTAATCGATCAAAAATCCTATGTTGATGCTTCCATGTCTTGCACCATAGAATCTATAAAGAGTTTCTAAGCCGCTTTGCGATAATATACTAACTATAAGATCCTCGTCTTTAACACGAGTGACGTTGATTATGAATCCTTGCATTTGCTTCTTTTATACACACTTTTCTTTTTTTGCACATCTTATGCTACATATTATACAACTTTAAACTCATATTTTATATAATACATAACTTCAATCTCTTAAATAAGATAAGTTTCTTTAAAAAGAGGTTAAAAACAAGATAAAAACATAAAAGAATTTCAATTTTATGTTTTTATCTTGTTGTAAAAGTAAGTAAAGTCATTTCGGGAGAGAATTTATGAGTAAACTAACTAAACATGAAGCGCTGTTGCGATCCTTCAAAGATAACTGTGGGTTTGGATTGATAGCGAACATTAAAAATGTTCCATCCAAAAAGATCCTCGATAACGCTGTAACGGCGTTGGAGCGCATGATGCACAGGGGGGCTATAGCAGCAGACGGAAAAACAGGTGATGGAAGCGGACTTCTTCTATCTAAGCCCGATGAGTTTTTGCGTGAAGAGGCCTCAAAAGCGGGTGTTGAGCTTCCAGAACTCTATGCGGTAGCTGTTGTTTTTACCAAAGAAAGAGCTAACTTGGAAGTGCTCAAAGAGTTTTGTGAAAAAAACGATCTCAAAGTTGTTTTAAACAGAGATGTTCCAGTCGACACAAACGCACTTGGAGATCAGGCGCTGAAAACTCTCCCTTATATCGTGCAGGTTTTTATAACACCAAATTCCATTATGGCAAGAAAACGCTTCGATGCGCTGCTTTATTTGTCTCGTAAAGAGACGGAACATGCTCTTAAAGAGGATAAGGATTTTTACATTCCTTCAATGAGCTCGAAGCTTGTCTCCTACAAAGGGCTTGTCATGCCGACGCATATCAAAGAGTTCTACAAGGATTTGCAAGACCCGAAATTTAAAATCTCTTTTTCTCTTTTCCATCAGAGATTTTCCACCAACACATTGCCGGAATGGAAGCTGGCTCAGCCATTTAGAGCAGTTGCACACAACGGAGAAATCAACTCCGTAGAAGGAAACCGCTTCAATGTCGAAATCAAATCTCTTGCTATTAAAAGTGAAGTGTTTTCACCTGAAGAGATAGAGCGTATTCTCCCGATTTTACAAGAAGGATCGAGTGACAGTGCGAGTGCAGACAACTTTTTGGAGTTTCTTCTTATCAACGGTATGGATTTTTTCAAAGCGGTACGCGCACTCATTCCGTTTGCATGGCAAAATGCTCCTCATATGGATCCTGAACTTCGTGCCTATTATGAGTATTTTTCTACCGTTTTTGAAGCATGGGACGGTCCTGCGGCATTCTCGGTAACAGATGGACGCTACATAGGCTGTGTTCTTGATAGAAACGGATTGCGTCCTTCTAAGTACATCATTACTCGTGATGACACGCTTCTAATTGCAAGTGAGTATGGTGTTATCGACATCGAAGATGAAAATATCGTAGAACGCGGTCGCTTGCAGTCAGGAGAGATGATAGGTTTGGATCTTCAGTTTGGAAAGGTACTGAAAAACGAAGATATTAATGATTATCTCAAAAGCTCAAATCCATATATGAAATGGCTCAATGAGCATATGGTCTACCTTCAAGAGCATACGGGAGAGCATTACGATGACAACCTTGAGCTCGATGAAACAAATATTGTAGAGCGTCAGCGCTATTTTAACATAACGCACGAGATTGTCGAACAGGTCATAGAGCCTATGCTCAAAGATGGCAAAGAGGCAGTTGGTAGTATGGGAGATGACACTCCACTAGCCGCTTTTTCGAAAAAACAGCGCCGTTTTACCGACTTTTTCAAGCAAAAGTTTGCTCAGGTAACCAACCCGCCGATAGACCCTATTCGAGAAAAAGTGGTTATGAGTCTCAATACAGGCTTTGGAGAAACACACAATATCCTTGACGAGCTTCCAACACATGCACATAGACTTAAAGCTGTTTCTCCGATTCTGACAAGTGAAAAGCTTGAAATTCTCAAGTCGTTTGGAAATCCAAAATCTCCACGCTATGAGGAGTTTTACAAAAACACTACTTTTTCTACTGCATACAACGGAAGCCTTAAAGAGGCGCTCAATGCACTCGTAGAAAAAGTTATCCGTTCGGTAAAAGAGGATGGAACGCGCATCGTTATCTTGGATGACAGTGAGTTTAACAAAGACAATAGAGTTATTCCTATGGCGATGGCTGTGGGTCGACTCAACATCGCTTTGCTTGAAGCGAAAGTTCGTCATCTTGTCTCTATGATAGCTGTAACGGATGAAGTGCAAGACTCTCACTCTGCAGCCGTACTTATAGGTTATGGTGCAAATGCAGTCTATCCAAAGCTTCTTTTCTCTACGGCACTACGCCATATCAACCATTCAAAAG
>JALWLR010000075.1 GCA_027084065.1 Helicobacteraceae bacterium
CACCCTCGACACTCATAATGGAGGGGGTTTTATACCCCTCAAACGTTATATCGCCGTAAGCTATATCGGAAATGACATAAAAACGCTCCTTTTTTGCCATAGCGACAAGACGTTCGTAAAATTCCGGCTCGACGGTTACGGTTGTAGGATTGTGCGGAAAATTGACAAGGACATACTTAGGCCGCGGGGAGTTCTCTTTAAAAACACGCTCTAAGCTTTCAAAAAATTTATCTTCATCGAGACGGTAATCTTCATCATACTCCAAGCCGAATTTGACGACATTTCCGCCTGCAAGGATAAAAGCATAGCTGTGAATAGGATAGGTAGGATCAGGAACGACAGCAACGTCTCCCGGGTTCGTTATAGCATAGGCGAGATGACTGTATCCCTCTTTACTGCCCATTGTCGCAACACACTCCGTTTCGGGATCAAGTTCTACGTTGTAGCGTCTTTTATACCAGTCTGCTATTGCTTGTCTGAGCTTTGGAATCCCTTTAGAGCTGGAATAACCATGCGTTTTGGTTTTTTTTGCGGATTCTATCAGTTTTTCCCGTATATGTTCGGGAGTATCGCCATCTGGATTTCCCATAGAAAAATCGATAACATCATGCCCTTCTCGGCGGCGTTGCATCTTGATGTCGTTAATCTCTGCGAAGACATACTTCGGTAAGCGTTCCATCCTGTCAAATACTATCTCGTCAAACATACTCTATCCTACATTAAAATTGCGCAATTTTATCCTAAAAAGGTTTATGCACTACTTATCTAGCACCCTTTGGGTATAAAACAAGCGGATCTTTAATATTTTTCATCGTGTAAATATCGGCTATCTTCAGATAGACTGCCGTTTTTGGAACGACGACTGTAATGTCGTAACTGCGTTTGTCTCGTTGCAATACCTTGACAAGATGGAGATGCGCATCGTAAAAGGAGAGATAGGGGTACCAGTGATTGCGGCCTTTACTGACAAAGCGTATTTTTCTGATCTGCGAGACATTGAGCCAGTGTGGCTCCAAAGAGCGGCGAAGCGTAAGAATGTGTCCACTCTGCAATGATGTCACGGGTAATCTTGCATGCTGCATGTCGATCACATAGAGCCATTTGGTCGGATTTTTACGCTCTATGTCTACTATGTCGCAACCGCTTTTTTGCAACTCTTTTTGTAAAATCATCGGATCGGCACTGTACTCCGAAACTATGCTGACACTCCAGGAAAACTCACTGCTGCTATAGGTGGATGATTTTGTCACATAACGATAGTAGCCTATATTACGGAGCGTATCTGCAACGATTTTGACAAAAAAAAGCGGTGTTCCGCTTGTTCGAAACTCCAACTCCATTCGGGTAGGCTTGTCGAAAAAAAGTTTCAACAAACCATTCTCTTTAAGCATTTCGATTATCTTAACCGAATCGACACGATCGTTTTTCATAAACTTCTGCGGTGGGGAGAAGATGATTTTCAAAAAAGCTTTATTCTCTTCAAAACTTTTTGGAGTAAGTAGAGTTTGCACCTTCTTCAGTACGGCTTTTTGATAATCTTTGGACTCTGCATGCAGTAAAAAAGCACACAACAGTACAAGAACAAGCCCTTTTACCACAATCGCCCTTTGTTGTAGCTACGGAACTCATCGTTTGTCAGCTTTTCGATTTTTCCATCACGATAGAGAAACTTAACCTTCTTCGGATCTTTATAGCTATACTCTTTACCGTCAATATCGAAACTGATATAGCCGTGACCAAATGTAAGAAGATAGAGTTTGCTGCCATTGAGATCGATGGGATTAGCTGTGATTTTTTGCATCTTTTTTTGTTTATCAAGATCGATAATACCGACCCATACTTTCGTTTTGGGAAGGATGCGGAATGTATGCTCTTTTTTTTGCTCTTTTGGCTTTTGAGGGATGCTTTCTTGCTTGGTAGAACTGTTTTGCTCCGTAGCATTCACTTCTACTACGCCACTCTGCTTTGCCGGCATCTGTGATTTTTTCGGGTTTTGATTTTCTTGTGCGGAGAATGCAAAAAAGATCCATACTGCAAGCAGGACAACCGCTACTCCAGCAATTCCTGCATAAAGATACTTTTTTTGAATCATATTTGGTACTTTACTTGTCAAAAGCTCTTTTTTGTAAGAGGGCTCCTCTACAATCGGAATTTGCGTATCTTGAGAAAAATACTCCTCCGCTTTGTGACGCAAATCACTCAAATCGACATCATATTCCCGCTCAAGAATCGATATAAAGCCCATCAGTTGCACCTTCTGCATACCATCAAAACTTTCATGCAAAAGCGACTGCACGTATTTGTGTGCTATGTGTGTCTGCTCATGAATCTTTTGTGCTCCTATGGAGCGTAATTTTTCCATCCCCTCACTCATCTCTCATCCTATCGATTAGTATTGCCCCGGCAACGGCGACATTTAGTGAGTCAAACGCATGTTTCATCTTGATACTCACAACCTTGTCCAGTTTGGAAACAACACGGTTTGACAACCCTTCTCCCTCACTACCAAGTACAAGTAGACGTTTTTTGGCAATTTGAACTCTTCTAATATCCTCTCCACCCATCTCTGCACCATAAAGTTCGAAGCCCGAAGTTTTAAAATCGTTCAAAACATCATAAATGCTTTTCTCAACTGCAAAGGGCATATCAAAAAGTGCACCGGTACTGACTCTTGCAATGGCATCAAATGGAAGTTTCGAGACGTTTGTAGCTACTATGGCATCTACCCCAAGTGCGTATGCAGTTCGAACGAGAGAGCCTATATTGCCTACATCCGTTACACCTGCTAGTACCACAACAAACTCTCTGTCTAGAAAATTTCGATAATTTTGAAAAACTATATCGTCTACTTCCGCCAAAAAGCCCTGATGTGCCGCCCCTTTGGTCATTTTGACTGCAGCTTCGTTAGGAATGCGCTTGATTGGAATGCCAAGTCGCATGAGTCTGGCATACTCTTTTTTATCGATCTCTTTGGCTAAATAAAGCGTGCGAATCTTTTGCGGATGGTGCTGTAACAAATAGTAAATGGGTTGTTTGGCATAAATTAACATGCAAGTATTTTATCTAAAAAACTTTAAGGATATTTAATGTAAGAGAAAAATGTAAAAAGGTTAGAGCATTTCGTTATAAAGCTCTTTGATATTGCGACCCGTGAGTTTGGCAAGCAGTTTCGCTTTTTGTTTTTTTGGAATCTCTAATGCTTCTATATCCTCTATGGAAATAGCACCTGCTGCGGTTTTGCTTTTTGCATGTTCAACTATGACTACCCACTCCCCTTTAATGCTCTCTTTTTCCAGTTTGGACAAAAGTTCCAAAGCATTGCCGCTATAAAAAGTTTGATATTTTTTCGTGAGCTCCTTTGCCAAAAAAAGATTTCTTTGGGGCTCTTTTGTTGCAATTTCTCTAAACAGCTTCAAAAGCCTATGGGGAGACTCATAGCAAATAACATCATAAGCACTAGAGAGTACCTCCAATAAAGCAGCTTCTCTCTCTTTGCCTTTATGTGGCAAAAAACCGTAAAAAGTAAACTTTCCGTGCTCCCAACCGCTTGCAGCGTAAGCGGTTACAGCTGCATTGGGACCGGGAAGAACATCATAATCTATCTCATGCCGTTTTGCATACGCCACCAGCTTCGCTCCAGGATCACTAATAGCAGGCATCCCAGCATCACTGACATAAACAACGTTTGAAGCGAAAAAATCAGGTTTTAGAGTATGCAAAAAAGCATCTTCATTATGAGAATGAAGCGATAAGAAGCGTTGTGAATCTTTTCGTTTGAGAGCGTATCGTGTTTCTAAAAGAGTAAGAAGCTGTTTGGTTACACGTGTATCTTCACAGAATATGATGTCGGCATCTCCAAGAGTCTTCATAGCTCTGATGGAGATGTCGGCAATGTTTCCAATGGGGGTTGGAACAAGCGTGAGCAAAAGGGAGTACTTTCCTATTTGTCGAGATTGTAACGTTTTTTGAATTTATCGATTCTTCCTGCTGTGTCGACCATTCTTTCACTTCCCGTAAAGAACGGATGGCATTCGTTGCAGATGTCTATTCTCAACGTTTCTTTAACGCTCTTTGTAACGAAACTGTTTCCACAAGCGCATGTGACCGTACAATCGTACAATTCCGGATGAAGACCTTTTTTCATTGTGCATACCTTTATAGCTACTCGTTTGCGTGCGAATAGCAATATATTTTTTACATCCGTATGGGGGCGGATGATTGAGACGCGAATTATAGCAAAAAAAGCTTAAACTTGCGCTAAATCGACCTATGCTGCTCTTATACTCTAATTTATAAGATTTTTTTCAACACACTTTGCGTCGTAAAACCAAATTTTTCAAATAGTGCGGACGCCGGTGCACTTGCACCAAATCCATTCATGCCTATAACTTCATCGGCTATTTTGTACCACTCCATTGCGCGAGCTGCTTCGATGGCTACTTTTTTCGTATTTGGCAGAATCATACGCTCTATGTACTCTTTATCCTGCTCCAAGAAGAGATCAAAACATGGAACAGAGAGGACATTTGCCGCTATACCCTTTTCTCCAAGTGCCTCTTTGACTTGAAGAGCCAGCTCCACTTCACTGCCGCTTGCCATCAAGGTAAATTCTGCATTTTCTTCTTTGGCAACAAGGTAACCACCTTTTTTCATGTCGCCATCTGCTACTCCAGGAAGCAAGCTCAAAGTTTGTCGCGAGCAGACAAAAGCGCTCGGCGCATCTGTTGTCTCTAGAGCTACCTGCCATGCAGCCACGTTTTCATTACCATCAGCAGGTCTCCAGACATAAAAATTAGGAAGAGCACGGAACTGACTCAAATGCTCTATGGGTTGGTGGGTCGGACCATCTTCTCCTACACCTATACTGTCGTGTGTCCATATAAAAAAGTGTCGAATACCGCTTAAAGCCGCAATACGTGCAGCCGGTTTGAGATAGTCGCTAAAGACGAAGAAAGTAGCGCTAAAAGGCATAAGCCCTCCATACAGTGCCATAGCATTCGTAATTGCCGCCATAGCATGCTCACGAATACCGAAGTAGATATTTCTCCCTTTTGGAAAAACACCCATGTTTTTGAGTTCTGTTTTATTTGAAGGACTAAGATCCGCACTACCGCCTAAAAATCCCGGTATCGCTTTTGCAATGGCGTTCATAATTTTTCCGTTTGTGCTTCTTGTCGCTTCAGGTGCTTCGAATGTAGGCCATTCGATTTTGGAAAAGTCGGGGTTCATAAGTGCTTCGAGCGCATCGTTTTGCTCTTTAAGCGGCAATGTTTTCAATGAGTGTAGCCACTCTTTTTCATACAATTCACCCTTCTCTACAGCACAACGGAAACGTGCCAATACATCGTCACTGACATAAAAATGTTTATCCGGATCGAAGCCGGCAGCTTTTTTCGCTTCACGAATGACCTCTTCGCCTAGAGGTGCTCCATGAGCGTGGTGGCTTCCCTCAAGCGGTCCCGCCCCCTTTGCCATAATGGTATGAGCTATGATTATTGCCGGTTTTGTCGCTTTTTTCGCTGCCGTAATCGCACGATCTATATCCTCATAATCATGTCCGTCGCACTCAAGAACTTCCCATCCTTGCGCTTCGAAACGCTTCTGCATATCTTCACTTATAGAAAGGTCGGTGCTTCCCTCGATAGTGATTCGGTTGGAATCGTAGATAAGTATGAGATTGTCTAGATTGTAATGACCGGCAATGGAGCACGCCTCATAACTGATTCCCTCTTCCAAGTCGCCGTCTCCACACAGACAGTAGACGTTGTGATCGATCACTTTTGCCGTTTCGGAATTGACCTGATTGGCTACGAATTTGCTCGCCATGGAAAAACCTACGGCATTTGCCACACCCTGTCCAAGCGGTCCCGTGGTTATCTCTATACCTTCGGTATGACCGTATTCCGGGTGTCCCGGTGTTTTTGAGTCAAGCTGTCTGAACTCTTTTAAGTCCTCCAATGTAAGGCCATACCCCCAAAGATAATAAAGCGAATAGATAAGTCCCGTTGCATGACCTCCGGAAAAGACAAGACGGTCACGGTTGAGCCATTTTGGTTTTTTTGGATTATGTTTGAGATGCTCACTCAGCACGACGGCAATATCTGCAAGTCCCATAGGTGCTCCGGGATGTCCGCTGTTTGCTTTTTGTACCATATCTGCTGCTAAAAACCGGATTGTATCTGCCATTTTCTTTCGCATATCTTGACTCATTTTTTTCCTTTGTCTCTATTTTGGATTTTTGTTTGTTTATGTCTGTTTATATACTGCACGAGAAGGGGTGCCAACTCTTTATGTAACGAGGCATCGAAGCCGTCAAGTTCGGCTAAAAGTTTATATGCAAGCGAATCCGCCTCCCGATACGCTTTTTCTAAACCTAAAATCGTAACGAAACTGTTTTTCGAAGCATCGTTGTTTGTCAGTTTTCCTGCTTCTTGCGATGTTTGGGTCACATCGAGGATATCGTCTTGAATCTGAAACAAAAGCCCCAAATCTAGACCAAATCCATACAACTGCTCTGCTAGTTCCTCTTTTGCGACAATAACGGCTCCCATTGCCAAGGAGGCAGCTATGAGTTTTGCCGTTTTGTTTTTATGCAAAAATCGGATTTGATC
>JALWLR010000076.1 GCA_027084065.1 Helicobacteraceae bacterium
ACAGCACCCAATAAATATTTTATAAAGACTTTTCAAAAGATATAATCCTCTATAGAAGCCTGTTTTAGGGGATGGTGCGGACGAGAGGACTTGAACCTCCACACCTTGCGGCACCAGATCCTAAGTCAGAGACTAACAAAAACTTAAATGATATACACTTTTCCAAATAACCCCTATTTAACGCTATTATAAAGGTTATCTTTAAATATTATAGTATATACTTACTCTATCAATATATGCTTTTTTGTGGCTTTTTTTGCCATTATGGGGCTTTGTATTGTGGCTTTTTTTGAGGGGATAGTATGGCTACTAAGTATTTGAAGATAAAGGATAGTAACGGTATCTATTATGTGGATGACGGGCAGATAAAACCTGAAAACGGTTATGCGAAACAGCCGAGACGCTTCAAGCAAGATTACAAGCTATGGTTCAAAGTTACCAAGATGACCGACGGCAAACGGATCTACAAAAAGAAAACTATCAAGTACCCACATGATATGAGTTTAAAGAGTGCGGTACTCGATGCACAGGAGCGGAAAAAGGCACTCCAGGCTTCACTCAACACAAACAAAACTTACAAGAAGATCGAAGCCGGCAATCAAACCCTTAACACACTTTTTGAACTCTTTATGCTGAAAAAAAAGCAAGAGATCAAGCCAAGAACATACGAGTTTTACAAAAGCTTCTATGACAAGCACATAAAGCCGGCATTTGGCGAAAAAAAGCTCAAAGAGGTTACAAAGTATGATCTAAACAATTTAGCCGATACGATGCGTTTAAACGGCTACAGTGAGCGAACTGTACTAAGCATCAAACAAGTACTGCGGCCGCTTTTCAATCATCATCTTATCAACGGTGATATACAAGTCAATCCTGCATTACAGCTTGATATAAAGAAGCTTGATAATGAGGTCGAGATAGATTTGACGATGCAGCAGATCAAAGACCTGATGCAGCAGATAGAGAGCTACCCGTTAGAGCCGTTTAGAGGGATATTCGTATTTCTTGCAACCGGTAGACGCTTGAACGAAGTCTTAACGCTGCGATGGGAAAATATCAACATAGAGGAGCGATACTACCGCATAACAAAAGAGAACTCCAAGAACTCAAAAACGAACCTCTACCCCCTATCGGATAAACTCATCGATGCGCTACCGTCACGGAAAAAATACGGCTTCGTGTTTCACGCCATAAAAGACACTTCAAAGCCTATGAACAAATCGACACTTGTACCGCACTGGAAGCGTTTGTATAAGAGTGCAGGGATAGAGCATTTAAGACTACATGACCTAAGGCACATCATCGGCAATGTAATGGTGAGTAACGGAGCGAGCTTGACGGAAGTAGCGGAGCTATTGGGGCATAGCAACATAACCGTTACCAAACGCTACTCCAAGAGTGAAACATACAGTAAAAAAAGAAGCCTGGATAAATTTTTCGATATTGTGGAAGCTTAGGGAGGTGGCTAGTCTCCCTAAGTGTAGGTTAACGCTTGAAAGCGAAAATCAAGTAGATCATCGCTATTACAAGATAACCTACGGTGTGTATATTGATAAATTCGTGCATAATTTATCCTTACGGCATTCTGACCCCATAACCCAACCATCTACAAAGGTATAGACCATAACGAAAAAAAGCCCCACCACTCAAACGAGCGATGGAGCTTAATTGCCGTAAGGTTATGCACGAAACCTATACACACACAAGACCGCCAAGTCTTGATAGTGGTATTATAGCATAAAGTAGTCTAATGATTCAATTTTAGCACCTGCTTGATCTCTTCAATCTCCCTCTCTAAACGCTCAATTTTTCTTTTATTCTCCATTTCGACGATCTCTTCATTTGTCGTTTTTTCGGTGATGTCGGAAAGAGGTTCATCATAAAAGCCGCTTTCACGCTCACAGTTTTCCAAGAGCTCCCTACACTCTTGCAGGGCGATGTAGTTCTTTAACCAGCTTTCGACCCAGTAGGGGATAGAATTTCTATTACTTCCCCAGCCATTCACTGTTGTTGGTGCAATTTCAAAGATACTTGCAAACTCTTTCTTAGATAATTTTGCTTCTTTTAGCAATTCATTAAAAGTATTTCTATCCATAGACAACCTTTTTATTTGTAATTACATAAATAAATATATGGAATTACAAACTATTTAAGTTTGATTTAATATGTAAAACCATATAATTACGATATGTAATCACATATAGTTATTCACTTCTTTAGTATGTGATTCCATAATAATACCAAACCAATCCAAAAGGAGCACTTAATGCAACTAATCCCAAAAGATGTAAAAGAGTACATCGAAAACATGTACGAGATACCAAAAGGGCAAAACCTTGCACTATCTCAAATCGAGGAAGCGGGCTTTTTCAAATCACAAACAGCCAAGAGGCTGATCCACGCCGGAAAACTCAAGGCGGTTACATTCGGGCGAAAGTTTTTCATACCACGCACGGAGCTTATACGCTACCTGGCTGACGAGATGGGGCTTTTAGAGGGGCAGGCAGCCAAGGAGTAGGCAATGAGTGCAAATATCAAAACTTACGACCTGCGCCATGTACCGCCGCCAATGATGGTGTACTTGTCAGTATCGGACACACCGCTGCCAAACAACCCAAAGGCATACACAAAAGGCTTCGAGTGGACTTTTTGCGAGTGGAAAGAGCTTTATAAGGTTACGAAGCGGTTTAGCTACTCCAATGCGCACTTTAAAGAGGGGTATAGGAAGATAAGTAATATCATCGGTTTTGGCAACCTGCTTATACTCGATGTCGATAACCACTACGATGCGAACGAAGTGGCGAAAGAGCTGACAGGCGTCAAAAGCCTGATAGTCACTACCCAGAGCCATACATCACAGCATCATAAGTTTAGGGTGATAATACCAACAGACAAGCTGATAGGGCAGCGTATAGACGACGATCTCCACACAGAGCTGTTAACCGTTACTGCTGAAATGATATGCGGACTCGATGCGGACAAGATCGACAGGGCTTGTTTTGGAAAAGATAGGCAGTATGCACCTGCAGCGAATCAAAAGCACCGATACATCAAGGGCGAACTTGTCAAACTGGATGCACTGCTTGAAGCTGCACAACGATCGTTAAAAGCGAAAATGGCCATCAAGATCGAACCGATGAAGATACAAACGACTTCAAGCAAAACGCAAGGGCAGTATCAACAAAAACGCCAATACATAAAAGAGCATCTAACGCCGGAGTTCACTATCAGTATCTTAAGGCAAAAAGGCTTAGAGGTTAGAAGAGACGGCAAGGTCATCATACCAGGCAAAAAGACAAAAGCGATAAGCGTCGATCTGAAAACCGGACTTGTACGAGACTTTGCGAACGATGTCAGTTACGATCCGGTGAGCATCCTCTACGACATATACAGGGATGGAACGCTGCCGGAGATAACCGACACAATATATGAGCAGTTAAAGGGGGCTTGATGGGTGAATTACAAGGATTATCACCGACACAGCGACTAAACAAAAACGCTGAAATTATACCACAAAAAACGAACGCCTTAACCTGGCTGAAAGAGTATCGCTTAACGGCTGATGATCTAAATGAAGAGGTAAACTACCTGATAGATGATTTTTTGGTAGAGCAGACCATTACAAATATCTACTCAAAAGCGGGACAGGGAAAGAGCTTTTTAGCGTTGTATTTGGCTTTGAAGCTGCTAGACGAGAGAAAGGTGTCGGAAGTGTATTATATCGACCTTGACAACTCCAAGAAGGCTTTACAGAGTCGAGGGCTTGATAAGATAATAGTGAAGTACGAAAACCTGAACTACATCCATAGAAGCAAGTTCAAAGAGGTTATCGATGTCATAGGCACGATAAAGAAGCAGTTGGAAAAACCGGAGCTTAAAGACCTCAAGGGGGCGCTTATCGTCATCGACAGCATAAGGGACTTTTTGGGCGGTAAGGACATGCTCAAGGATAAAGATGTAATGCCGCTGCTTGAAGACTTGAAGATACTTCGGGAGCAGGGAGCCACTATCATATTTTTGCATCACTCAAACAAGGAAAACGGGGCGAAGGGAGCGACGGCGTTCACCGACAGCGTGGATGCGACATACCACCTTAAGAGCATACAGCTTATCAAGCATAAAAAGATCAGCTATGCACTTGAAGTGAAAAAGGATCGCATACCGATCGTAAACACTGGCTTCGAGCTGGACACGGAAACACAAATACTCAGTAAGGGCAACTTTGAAGTGGCAAACCTTACGGACGAGGAAACGGAGCTTATAAGCACTTTTAAAGAGGTTTTGGAGGAACACCCAGAGGGGATAAACCAAAAGGCACTTTTAAAAGAAGCGGGAAGCAGTCAAGACAATCGAACGCATAGAAAGTTGCTTCAAAAGATGGATGGAATATTTTGGAAGAAGTATAAAGGGGCTAATAATGCAACAATGTACAAAAGCATTTAGTGTGGTAAATTTTTCGGATACACATACCACACTTACCAACCTTACCACACTGCGTAAAATAGGGAGTATGGTAACTATGGTAAGTATGGTAATAGTATCGGAATATTTTACCACACTGAAAACAGCGACTAAACAAATGGAGACAAATCAATTTAGTTGGGTAAATATTTCCGATACGCTTACCCAAGTTACCCACAGTACCCAAGCCCCTAAAATAGGTAGTTGGGTAGGTTAGGTAAGTTGGGTATGGGTGTAAGAATATTTTACCCAACGACATAGCGACTAAAAAAGAGAGGAGACAAGACAATGAACACAGCAGAGATAAAACAAAGGTTAGAAGATAGTAAGAGTTTCAAATACATGACAAAAGAGTACGGCATAAGCTTCGATGATTTCAGCATCATCGATGTACAAAACGGCAGGGTATTGAAAAAAGGGGATACGAGTATAGGTGAGTTTTGCATCTTCATAGACGGTAACCTGATGCGGGCTTGTTACGATATGGATATTGATGGTGCAAGAGAAAAGAGACTGCAAAGAGTAGGAAAGGAGACGGTACGATGAAAAAAGAACTAAAAAAAGCATATAAAAAGTTAGCAAAATGCAAAAAAGAGCTACAAGAGACACGGGAGACGCTGGAGGGAGTAGATGCCATTGCCGATGCATACAAAAAGAAGTATCAACAGGCACAAACCGCTTTAGACAACTTAAAGAGCGCATTAGAGCATAAGGATATGATCGAGTGGTACGAGAGGAGAGTAATAGAGCTTGAGGAGGTTATCGCAAACGGAGTATCTACCAAAACGAGCTACGGGCAAATGGCAGCGCAAAACCGACTCTTATCGAAAATGGTAAGAGAGTTGCGAGCGCAATGCGCATACATGCTACCAAATCTAAAACCACACTTAAGCCAAAAATGCTTTAAGTAAACCTTAGAGATGCACGATGACAACCTACCAACACGCTGCACGCATGATCGAGCTTTTCAAGAACGATCCCAGCTTTGAAGATGTACTTATAGAAGTAATGAAAATTCAAGGCTGGAGCGATAAACAGAGCCGGCTTTTTGCCATCAAGTCGATCATAGAAAAGGAACTGCAGCATAACACGAAGAAGCAGGTAAAGGATATGCTTGTAAACAACTATGGCTACTCTCGTAGCCGTGCATACGCACTTATCCAAGAGTGCGAAACTTCCCAAAAATACACACAAAACAAGACAAACAACTGTTAAAATATCCCCAAATTTACAAACAAAGGGGACATGATGGAAGAGCGCTTTAAGTTTAGCGAGCCGGATTTTGAAGTTTTGGTACATCTTTTAAACAGTGCTGGAGTAGATGGAGACAAAATAAAGACAAATCTTGAACAAATACACACACGATTAAAAAGAATATTCAACGATCAAACGGCAACGGAAGCAATGAAGATTGCCAACGCGGCAGAGCTGTACAGGGAATATGGAAAAGAGTTGCTACTATCGTTTGAGAGTACAAAAGAGGAAGTAGAAGAAGCCATACATAAAGCAGAGGCAAACAGGTATCCAAATAAATTGCGCGCCAAACCGCTCACAGGCGATCAAAAAGTATTACTACCATTAGTAAAAGAACAATATGAAAAAACTGGAGATATAACGAAGCTGCCAAGCTATCACAAGCAACTGCTCTTCTTATCGGATAACGGGCTTATTGCGAGTGTAGAGGCAGAGCTTAATCAATTTACACCGGAAGAGTATGTTGAACATGAAGAAAATGTAAAAAAAGCAAAGAATTTTCTTTTAGATATGCACGAATCTGCAAAAACACAAATCAGAAACATTCTTGAGGATGAAAGCATCAAAAAGATAGTTGAAAGTAGGTATAAACACTAAGGTACAGGTATGTCAAGAACAACGATAACGGATGAAATTGTCAACGAGTGCCGGCGGCTGGCTTCGATAGGGTTTAGCAATGTGATGATAAGCAACGCTTTAGGGATGACCGTTTACACACTATCAAGAAACAAGCAACTAAAGCAAGCTATTCAAGAGGGGAAGCGGGAGTTAGCCGAAAAGGTCACGCAAACCATACTTGAAAACATAGGGGAAAGCCAAAACGCTACCTTCGTAGCGAAGCGGCTAAACC
>JALWLR010000077.1 GCA_027084065.1 Helicobacteraceae bacterium
AGATTATAATTTTTAGGGGGATCGGATGAATGTATTGGATCTTCAAATAGGGGAACATGCAAAAGTGAAAAAAATTAGCGCTTCTAGTGATCTAAAACGACGGTTGATTTCATTTGGTGTCATCAAGGGAGCGGATGTACAGCTTCTTGCCACGGCACCGGCGAAAAGTACGGTGGAGATAGAGGTTGGGAAGATGAAAATAGCGCTTCGAAAAGAGGAGGCAAAAAAAATAGAGGTGGAAAAAGTATGAATGAAACCGGAAAAGTCTGTCCTGTTACAGCAAATCATATAAAGATAGCATTAGTCGGTCAGCCGAATGTTGGAAAAAGTATGTTGATCAACTCTATTTCCAATGCCCATTTGCATGTAGGGAACTTTTCCGGTGTTACAGTGGAGAAAACAGAGGTTTTTTTCGACTATAAAAACCACCATTTTACCGTTGTGGATCTTCCCGGAACATATGCTTTTACCAATTATACGATAGAAGAGCGGGTAACACATGACTTTTTATGCAACGAAGAGTATGATCTCATTCTCAATGTCGTTGACTCGACGAACTTGGAAAAGAATTTTCAGCTAACATCTGAGCTTTTGACGATGGGCAAAAAGATTGTCATCGCCTTAAATATGAGTGACGAGGCGGAAAAAGAGGGTATTGAGATAGATGAAAAGTACATGAGCGAGCTTTTGGGAGTGCCTTGTGTCAAGACATCTGCTGCGAAAAAAGAGGGGATCGAGGAGCTATTAGAGGTGATAATAGCGACACACGAAGCTCCACGCAAAGAACCAAAACTTGTCTTTAGCGAGCCTGTCGAAGAGGAGATAGAGCGAATAGTTTCGTTTTTGAAACATCACAGTTGCGAACTCCCACTCACTCCAAGAGAAATAGCCATCAACCTGCTTAAAGAGAATGAGACAGTATATAACCTTATACGAAAAAAGCCGATTTGGATCGAGTTGCAGCCTATAGTGCTTGATGCGATGCGCCATATAGAACTTCATCACGATACGGATGACATCAAAGAGGCGTTCGCTGAAGAGTATGCAAGTTTTATTCGGGGTGTTTTGGCAGAGACACTCAAAGTACACAAACGTGAAAAAGAGAGAACTTTAACGGAGAAAATCGACTCTATTTTGATTCATCCGTTATGGGGTATTCCGATTTTTCTTTTATTTATGTGGGCGCTTTTTCAGCTCACTTTTGAACTGGGTGCGGTCCCTATGGACTACATCGACGGTTTCTTCGGATGGCTTGGCGATACGGTTGGGCAAACGATACACAATGAAGATATACGCAGCCTTATTGTGGACGGACTTATAGGCGGTGTCGGAGCGGTAGTGCTCTTTACACCAAATATCATCATTTTGTTTATAGGTATAACATTGCTGGAGACGACCGGTTACATGAGTCGTGTCGCATTTTTGCTCGATGGGCTCTTTCATAAATTTGGTCTGCATGGGCAGAGTTTCATTCCACTTGTGACCGGTTTTGGCTGCTCCATTCCTGCATATATGAGTACGAGAATTTTGAAAAACGATCGTGACAGGTTGCTGACACTTTTTATTATCGGGTTTATGAGTTGTGGTGCACGTCTTCCTGTTTATGTTTTGTTTGCAGGTGCTTTTTTCCCCGAAGAGATGGCGGGAACAGTACTATTTATCATCTATATCTCAGGAGCGATTTTAGGGCTTGTAGCGGCAAAAGTTCTGAAAATGACCGCTTTTAAAGGGATTGATGAACCGTTTGTTATGGAGATGCCGAAGTATCGTCTGCCCAGTTTGAAGCTTGTATGGCATACAGTTTTTACACAGACATGGATGTATTTGAAAAAAGCGGGAACGTTTATAGCAGGAGCCACAGTGCTCATCTGGTTTTTAAGTAACTATCCGCATGATCATGCACTTGAAATGGAGTACATGCAAAAGATAGAGCAGGCATCCAGCCAGCAAGAAAAGAGAGAGCTTGAACAGACGCTTGCAGAAAAGATGCTGGAGCGAAGCTATCTCGGTCGTATAGGAAAATGGAGTGAACCGCTTGTTGAACCGCTTGGGTTTGATTGGAAAATGAATGTGGCGCTCCAAGCCGGACTTGCCGCCAAAGAGGTGGTTGTCTCAACACTTGGAGTACTCTATTCCCTTGGAGATGAGGTAGATGAGCAGAGCACTACGCTTAAAGATAGAATTCGTGAAGAGATTCCTTTCCCGTCGGCTGTTGCTTTTATTGTCGTGATTATGATCTATTTGCCGTGCTTGGCGGCATCGGTCGTCTTTACAAAAGAGGCAGGGCATATCAAATACTTCTTCTATCTCTTTGCGTTTACATCCATAGTGGCGTATATGATGGCTTTTATCGCCTACCGAATCACTTTGGCCATTGCCGGCGGCTAATTTGCCAAAGATTGTGTAAGTATGCGTTATAATTATCAAAACAGTTTATTATAGGATAGAAGCATGGCAGAGAATAAAAGCAACGAAAAAAAGAAAATCCTGATGATAGAAGATGATTTGGAGCTGGCGGAGATTTTGACGGAGTATCTAGAGCAGTTCGATTTCGATATTAAAGTAGAGGATGACCCTTTCAAGGCGGTCAGTATTTTGAATCTTGAGCCTTTTGATTTGGTCATTTTGGATTTGACGCTTCCGGGCATGGATGGACTTGAAGTGTGTGAGTCCATTCGTGAACGTCAGGATATTCCCATCATTATATCCTCTGCACGTAGTGATGTGACGGACAAAGTAAAGGCGCTAGAGCTTGGAGCGGATGATTATCTGCCAAAACCTTATGATCCGCGTGAGCTAGAAGCACGCATACAGTCGGTGCTTCGACGCTATGAGCAAAAAGCGAAAAACAAAAATGAAAATCAGAGCGATTTCAAGTGTGACAAAGAGACGATGACCATTACCTACAAAGGTCGCGTCATAGACTTGACCAATGCGGAGTTTGGCATACTCTCTTACATGATTCAAAAACAGGGGCTTGTCGTATCTCGTGAAGATCTCATCCACAATGTCAATGCCATCAACGAAGACAGCTCCAATAAATCCATCGATGTTATGGTCGGACGTATTCGTAACAAACTCGGCAACAAAGCGCTTATCGAGTCGGTCCGGGGCGTAGGTTACAAATTGGTCAAATAAAATTTCTATGAAAAGACATGCCGTACTGCTGACAATACTTTTTGCTCTATTTGTTTCCATTGTGAGTGTGAGTATTGTCTTTTGGGAGTTTTATAAATTGAACAAAAAGCAGTATGTAGAACACATGTTTACCAAGTATGCTCTCATTACGCAGATATATCGCGAATATGAGCAAAACCCCTCCTCTCCGGCAACTTTAGAAGCCAATCTTGCATTGTACAATTTGGAACTTTTACGTGACAAAAAAAAGATAGCCTCTATATTGGCACATGCAAAAGTGCTGAAAAAAAAGAGTTTTGAGACATTGAATGAATCAGTAATGTTTCGAGGTGGCGGTTTTTACAGAAAAAAGATTATTGAGCGTGTCGATGTCGCGATGTTGGAGTATAAAGGTGCGATCTATTTTTATGTAAAAACTCCCGTTGGAATCGTGATGATACGCGATAACAAATTAAAGCCCTATAAAGCATGGCCGGTCATCTATGCCTATACAAGTGTATTTGCCATTATCTCCTTCTCTTTTTTTATGATTCTTGTCAAGTTAAGACCACTGATAGTGCTTAGAAAAAGAATAGAGCGCTTTGCCGGGGGTAATTTGGATGTCTCTTTTGGAACAAAACGCGAAGATGAAATAGGGCTGATAGCCAATGCCTTAGAGGATGCCAGAAACAAGATAAAATCGATGCTTGAAGCGCGTACTCTCTTTTTGAGAAATATAATGCATGAGCTTAAAACACCTATTGCCAAGGGGCGTCTTGCAACGGCAATGCTCAAAGATCAAAAGCAGCAAAAGCGTTTTGAGTCTATATTTTTACGTCTGGAGACTCTTGTGAACGAGTTTGCGACGATTGAAGAGGTCAATTCCATTGTGGATAAGAGCGAGTTTAAAGAGTACAGACTCATTGACATTATAGACGGTGCACTCGATATGGCAATGATTGAGAGAGAAAACGTTACTGTTGACGTGCCGCCGACAGTGAAGAAAAAGGCGAGTTATAGACTCTATACGACAGCCATAAAAAATATGATTGACAACGGTATCAAATACTCCGTCGATTCTCATGTATCTATAGTCTACAAAGATGGAGAGCTCTGTTTTGAAAGCAAAAGCGAATGTATTAAATTTCCTTTAAAGTATTACATAGAACCCTTTACAAAAGAGAACCCTTCTAAAAATAGTTTCGGACTTGGTTTGTATCTTGTTGATTCGATTCTTCAAGCACATGGAGAGGTTCTAGCACATGAGTATAAAGATGGGAAAAATATTTTTATATTCGCCTCACAGCAGCTTCATTGCTAAAGTTTTATTTAAGAGTATGTCGATAGACTGTTTCTATGAGTCTTGTGCATAGAACCTATGTCCCCCTTTCTATCGTACTTCTTGTTATTTTCTCCTTTACTGCAGGATGGTATGTCAGTACCTTGCAAAACAGACCCAAAGAGAAAAAAGAGGTCGTGCATCTCTCCAGACTGGAGCAGATACAAAAACGGGGTCTGCTCAATGTTGTTTTACTCAATTCCCCCTCTTGCTACTACATAGGTGTTAACGGTCCGACAGGGTATGAATACGATCTTGTCAAAGATTATGCTAAAAAGCTGGGTGTGGATTTAAACATAACAACTGTTCATACGGTAAAAGAGGCATTGAGTTATACAACGAATCCCGCTATAGACATCATTTCCGCAACATTGACAAAAACTCCAAATAGAAAAGAGCGCTATCGTTTCGGTCCAACCTACTTTGAAGTCCAAGAACAGGTAATTTGCAACAGAGCGCTGCATAAAGAGGGGCGTTTTCCAAAAGACATCGAGGATCTGAGTGATAACAATATAGTCGTTGGGGATGCAACGAGTTATGAAGAAACGTTGCATGCACTACAAGAGGATGGATTTGAGCTAAATGTCACGACTGTCGAAGATCTTTCAACTGAGGAGCTGCTTGAGAGTGTTTCGAAAAAAGAGCGTGAGTGCACCGTTGCCGATTCGAACATCTATGCGATCAACCTGCGCTATTTTACCAACCTTGCTATGGCATTTAACATAAGCGGTCGCGAGGAGCTTGGATGGATCATTCCAAAGAATGCCGATGCCCTTGAAGCGGATATGTATGAATGGATCAATGCACTGAATCAAAGCGGAAAGATCATAGAGCTTAAAGATCATTACTATAGTTATGTATTTCTTTTTGATTATTACGATAAAAAGATGTTTTATAAGCGTATGAAGAGTCGTTTACCGAAATATGAGCATATCTTTCGTCAAGCAGCAAAAAAGTATGCTCTGCCATGGACACTTCTTGCCGCGCAGAGTTATCAGGAGAGCCATTGGAATCCACATGCAAAAAGTTTTACGGGTGTTCGGGGACTTATGATGCTTACTCGTCGAACGGCGAAGTTGCTTGGTGTAAAAAAGAGAACGAATCCAAAGCAGAGCGTTTTTGGAGGGGCAAAACATCTAAGTAACCTTATGCAACTTATTCCAAAAGATGTAAAGGGAGAGAATCGTTTGAAGTATGCACTTGCGGCGTACAACATTGGACTGGGGCATGTTCTTGATGCCATGAAACTTGCAAAAAAGCTCGATAGAAACCCAAACAGCTGGGCAGACTTGAAGATTGTTCTGCCTTACCTTTCACAAAAAAAGTATTATAGAAATCTTCGCTTTGGATATGCAAGGGGCAGTGAGCCTGTGCGTTATGTCGAAGGGATTTACGACTACAAAGACATTTTGGAAAAGCGCTATAGAGAAACGCTCAGTCGTGAGCATAGCCCCTAGAGTGTTTCGCTCTTCTTCTCTACCACTTCGGCTAAAAAACTTTCAAGGTCATATTTCGTTCTGTATTCCGGTGTCATGATATGAATAAGTATATCTCCAAGATCGATGACGACCCAGTCTCCGCTTTCATCTACATAGTGAAACGTCTCTTCGGGCTTAAGCTCTTTTTTCAAATGATCCAAAAGTGCGAGTGTATGTTTTTGTCCCAAAGAGGATGCTATGATAGCATTATCTACGATATACTCTTTTTGGCTGAGGTCAAAAACCTCGATGTTTTCAGCTTTATGTTTGTCTAAAATGTTCGTTATATTGTCTATTCTCGTTTTCATTGTGTTCCTTGTAAAATTTATAAATCTCGTTGGCAACCGGGGCAGGCAGAGAGCTTTTATCCATTTTCTCTCTGAGTGCACTCGAAGAGATTTTCATCTGAAGTTCAACTACAGTATGCGGCAACTTTTTTATTTCATAGCCCGGACGCTTCACTACAATGAACTTAGCCAGCTTTTTGAGCTGGTCTATATTGTGCCATTTGTGAAGAGTTTCGACATTATCGGCACCGATAACGACATAAACTTCGTCAAATCGCTGCAACAGTCTCTGCACCGTTTCAAAGGTTGGAACTTT
>JALWLR010000078.1:0-21095 GCA_027084065.1 Helicobacteraceae bacterium
CATTCGTTCATTCAGCAGAGTGAGTACTTCATCATCTATTTTGTCGATAGCCTCACGGCACTCTTGAAGTGTTTTATACTCTTTATTCATAGCAGTTCACCTATATTGTGTACGACTCTATCCGGTCGCAGCTCCTCTTTGAGATGTGGGATGATCTCTTGCGCGTTTTTATACTTGCCGCTTGTGACAAACACCGTTTTCATTCCAAGTTGCTTTGCGCCGACAAGATCACCCGTAACGTCGTCGCTTATAATTGTAATTGTATCAAAAGAGGCGTTTGGATTTTGCTCTTTGAGTCTTTCAAGTGCTTTTTGATAAAAAAGTCTGCTTGGCTTGCCGACGACGTCGTAGCTTTTTTGTGTTGCAAATGTAAGCATTTTCAAAATAGCACCTACTCCTGGGTAGCGTTTGCCATCTTTGGCATAGAGGCTGGTTTCATGCATGCCGACTAGCTGTGCACCGTTAAGTAAAAACTCGATCATGTCGGCATACTCTTCGTTGGTAAAATCCTTTTTGATTGCAACAAGCACGCTTTGGGGCTTTGTAAAATCAAGTGTAAAACCGAGTGCTTGAAGGTTTTTCAAAAACTCTTGCGTGCCGTATGCCGCTACTTTTTTGTAGGGAAAAGTTTGTCTTAGAACCATCAACGGGTCGATATAATGTTTTCGCTCTATTTCATAACCCAAAGAGTAAAGGTAGTTGAAAAACTCTTCGGAGGAGCGTTTGGTGTTGTTGGTTACGAGTAAAAAAGGGGTATGCTCTTTGCGAAGTTTGTGGATGAACTCCACACTCCCCTTAATGGGTTGTTTATCCTCATCGCTTATAAGTGTTCCCTGTACATCTATAAAGTACATTTATGCCTCTAAAAACTCTTTTTCAAGGGCTATGAGATCTTCGAAATTTTCCCGTTTACGCACGAGTCTGTCTTTTCCGTTTTCAATGACCACTTCGGCACTTCTACCACGTGTATTATAGTTGCTTCCCATACCAAATCCATAGGCTCCGGCACTGTGTAAAACGAGCAGATCGCCATGTTCAAGAGGAGGAAGCGGGTACTCTTTTGCAAGGAAGTCTCCACTTTCACAAACAGGTCCGACAATGTCGGCAGGAGTTTTGTTTTCCTCTTTTTTTCCTACAACTTCCACTTTATGGAAAGCATTGTAAAGGCTTGGGCGTATCAGGTCGTTCATCGCTCCGTCCACTACGACAAATCGTTTCTCGCCGTTTACTTTTTCATACAGTACTTTTGTCAGGAAGTAGCCTGCATTGGCAGTAAGGAAACGTCCGGGTTCGCAAACGATTGTAAGATCAAGACCTTTGAGTGTTCCTAAAATTGCCTGGGCATAGTCATAAGGTTCGATTGTCGTCTCATCGTTGTAGCGTACGCCTAGACCGCCGCCTACATCGAAAAATTTCAAATCGATGTCGATTGCGGCAAGACTTCGCACCATATCGGCAACTATTTCGGAGGCCTCTTTAATAGGCTCAAGCTCCGTCAACTGGCTACCTATATGAAAATGAATGCCGACAGGATCGAGGTTAGAGGAGTTCTTCGCTGTTATATACATCCTTTTTGCCGTATCCATATCGACACCGAATTTGTTCTCATGCAATCCTGTAGAGATGTAGGGATGTGTTTTGGGGTCCACATTTGGATTTACGCGAATGCTGATTCGTGCCTCTTTGCTCATCTCTTTTGCAATCATCTCCACACGTCCGAGTTCCGCTTCGCTTTCGACGTTTATATAAAGAATGTCGCTCTCTATCGCCTCTTTGATCTCATCATCTCTTTTGCCTACGCCGCTAAAGAGAATTTTATATTTCGGTATTCCAGCCAGTAAAGCACGTCGAACTTCGCCTATACTGACACAATCTGCGCCGCTACCGAGTTTTGCGAAGTGGGAAATAACGCTAAGGTTGGAGTTGGCTTTGACTGCATAGGCAAGCAGACTTTTTCGACCGCGAAATGCCTCTTTGAGTTTTTCGAACTGCCGTGTCATATGATCAAGATCGTATATGTACAGCGGTGTTCCGTATTTTTTTGCTAATGCTTGAAAATCTATCATATAGTAGGCCCTTGATTTTTTGCAAATTTTATCCAAAAACTCCTTATTTAATTATTTATAATAGTATATCGACTATGAACCTGATTAAAGCGACACTAAAAAATATAGCACAAAAAGATACATTGCGGATTGCCGAGTTTGTTTTCGATGGAGAGCGAATTTATATGATGGCCTTGGAACTACCTCAAAAACTGCGCATAGGAGAAAGTGTTATACTCGGTATCAAGCCGACTCACATAGCTATTAGGAAAGATTTTGATGTCGATTCCAGCTTTGACAACCAGTTGAAAATCTCTATAGTCAGTATCGAGGCTGGAGAGTTGCTAGTAAACGTCAAAGGTGCAGTCGGTGGTGTTATTTTAGAATCGGTTATTACTTTAAAATCCTATCTACGCATGAACTTGCAAGTGGGAAACACAGCTGTTATACTTTTGCCTGCAAGTGAGCTCTTTATAGTTGAGTAAAGAAAAAGGTGTTACAAAACTAAGCACCTGATATAAAGTCATAAAAAATGTGTATCGATTGGAAACATTTTATCGACTATTCTACAAAATCTATGTTCTCTTTCAGATTGTTTTTGATATAGTGCAGATAACTGTTTTTTGTACTCTGTTTCAAAGCGTAAAAAGGTTTTTTACTGCTTTGAAATGTTACAAAACATTAGAAAAATTAAGGCGGGTTTATGGAACACATAATAACGGCGAATCCATACTTCGGTGTGTTTGTACTGTTTGTTTTGACTTTCGGAGCTTTCACGGCTACGACAGTTATTGCTAGGCTTGCAAGTCGCGCTCTGGCTGCGAAAGATACGGAAAAAATAAAGCTTTCCGTTTATGAATGTGGACCGGAAGTCACAAAACAGCCAAACAGACTTTCACCACAGTTCTATCTTTTTGCACTCCTCTTCTTGCTTTTTGATGTGGAGATCGTGTTCATGTTTCCATGGGCGGTAGATTTTAAAGTTCTTGGATGGTTCGGTTTTACCGAAATGATTTTATTTATAATTTTGCTGACAATCGGTTTTGTCTATGCATGGAAAAAAGGAGCTCTTGAATGGCACAACATAAAGTAAATTTTACTCAAGACGGAGGTCTTCCAGTAGCGCTGACTACTATAGACAAAGTTGTCAACTGGGGGCGTTCAAACTCTCTTTGGGCTTTGACGTACGGTTTGGCTTGCTGCGGTATCGAGATGATGGCAAGTGGGGCTTCACGCTACGATTTCGACCGATTCGGTACAATTTTTAGAGCAAGTCCGAGACAGGCGGATGTGATGATAGTTGCAGGAACGCTTACGAAAAAGCATGCAGAATTCATCAAGCGTTTGTATGATCAAATGACAGAACCTAGATGGGTTATCTCTATGGGTAGCTGCGCCAACACCGGAGGTATGTTCAATACATACGCGACGGTTCAAGGATGTGACAGAGTCATTCCGGTCGATTTGTATCTTCCGGGATGTGCACCGAGACCAGAAACACTCCAATATGGTGTAATGTTATTGCAAAAAAAGATTCGCTCACAAAAAGCGAGTAGAGCCAAAAAACCAAAAAGGTTGATGTAATGAGAGCATACAAACCAAAAGATGATGTACAAAAAAAACCATATTATACAGACCGTTTCTGGGTTGCACCGCAGGTACCCAAGCAGCCTGTAGAGAGTGATGAGATCTTTGCAGCGGATTTGGCGGCTTTACAAGAGAAATTCGAAGTGCTTGATGCCTATATTCAAGTTGAGCAGATGGTTGTCTATATCAACCCAGAAGATAATTTCGAAGTTCTTAAGTTTTTCAAAGAAGAGCTTACTTACGATCAACTAAGTGAACTCAGTGCTATAGACTGGCTTGCTCAAAAGGGAGAATTTGAGATTTTTTATCAGATGCTCTCAATGAATAAAAGAAAACGTGTTCGCATCAAGATGTTCATTAAAGAGGATCAGGCGATAGAATCGGTTGAAAAGCTTTTTAGAAGTGCCGATTGGAGCGAGCGTGAAATGTACGATATGTTTGGCGTCAAAGTAAACAACCATCCGTTTATGAAGCGTATACTTATGCCGTATGACTGGCAGGGATTCCCTCTACGCAAAACTTATCCGCTTCAAGGTGATGAGTTTGCACAGTGGTATGAAGTAGATAAAATCTACGGAAAAGAGGCGCGCGACATCATAGGACCGGAACTTCGAGATACGGCGCGTATCGATCGTTACGACAGTGAACGTTTTGCGCGACTCGGTCATGAAGTACCAAAAGGAGCACCTGTTACGGATGACGACCCGATAAATCCTCAAGAGTATCAAGAAGACGAGGGTGTATTTATGATCAAAAAACTAAAAAAAGAGTCATCGGTTATTGTCGATGACCCGCAAAGATAGGTGGTAACATATGGCACAACAACCAAATAGACTCAGACCTTTTTTCGAAAATATTACTTATGACAGAGACGATAACGAACTCGTGCTCAACTTTGGTCCGCAGCACCCATCAGCGCACGGTCAGCTTCGACTTATGCTGCATCTTCAACAAGAACAAATTGTAAAAGCGCATCCCGACATCGGGTATCTTCACCGTGGTATGGAGAAGATGGCGGAAAATATGATTTACAACGAGTTCATGCCAACGACGGACCGTATGGACTACATTGCATCCAGCTCAAACAACTATGGGTTTGCATTGGCGGTTGAAAAGTTGATAGGACTGGAAGTTCCAAGACGTGCAAAAGTGATTCGTATGATGCTTTTGGAAATCAACCGTTTGATGAGTCACCTCTTCTGGCTCGCAACGACTGCCCTCGACATCGGAGCGATGACAGTCTTTCTTTATGCTTTCCGTGAAAGAGAGTATCTTATGGATATTATGGAGGGCTATTGTGGTGCTAGGTTGACCCATGCCGCTATTCGTATAGGTGGTGTTCCACTCGATATTCAACCGGAATTCCTAGATCAGCTCAAAACATTTTTGGATAAATTGCCAAAAAATATCAAAGATTATGAAGATCTTCTTGATGAAAACAGAATTTGGCGTATGAGAATGGAGGGGGTAGGAATTATCCCTAAAGAGATGGCTCTTTCATGGGGATGTACCGGACCGATGCTTCGTGCAAGCGGCGTTGCATGGGATATACGTAAAGAAGAACCTTATGAGCTTTATGACGAAGTAGAGTTCAACGTTCCATGGAGTGACAAGTGTGACAACTTTGCCCGCTACCGCATCTATATGGAAGAGATGCGAGAGTCTGCGAAAATCTTGTATCAGTGTATCGATATGTATGAAAAGTGTGAAAGAGACGGCCAAACAGAACTCATGGCTCATGCACCAAAATACATCTCTGCACCAAAACTTGACATCATGACGCAAAACTATTCGCTTATGCAACATTTCGTTTTAGTTACGCAGGGGATGAGACCGCCTGTAGGAGAAGTTTATGTTGCAACTGAGTCGCCAAAAGGGGAGCTTGGATACTATATCAACTCTCAAGGCGGACCGTATCCATACAGATTGAAACTTCGTGCACCGTCGTTTTGGCATACGGGGATCTTGACGGATCTTCTTCCGGGACACTACATTCCGGATGTCGTTTCCATCATCGGAACGACGAACATTGTATTTGGGGAGGTTGACAGATAATGAAAAGATATGACCTAAGACATCTAAAAGATGATTTTGAGGGAAGAATGAGAGAAATCCTCCTTAAAGAGCATCCTGCAAAAGAGTCGGCTATTTTTCTTTTTGAAATTGGAGATTTTTCGCCGATTCAAAGAAGTGCCGATCTTGTCAAAGAGTGCGGTTACGAGTTATACAACTCGCTAAAATTCAACGAAGTTGACTGGACTATCGTTTGTAAAAAAGAAGGGTAGGGCAGCGTTGTGAGTAAAGTATACTTTTCTACTTGGAACGGCGAGCTTGTCAACAACATAGGCAAACCGAAAGAAGAGTGGGAAGAATCGGCTTACAATCTGCCGTTGCAATACGACGAGCACAAAGACTCCAAGGCTTTCATAGGCTGGGACGGTGTGGCACTTTTTAGTGAAGATGTCGATGTCGTCAAGCTTGCAACAGAGTATGCTGCAACGTACCAAGAGTACAGTGAAGCGTGTGGACGTTGTGCACCGGGACGCTGGGGCGGTAGAATCCTTTATGATCTTCTTGATAAAATAGCAAGAGGAGAAGGGGAGTTAAGCGATTTTGAACATTTAAAAGAGATCGGCGGAAGTATGCAAATAACGTCAAAATGTGAAATCGGAAAGACGGTTCCCAATCCGATTTTAGATTTGATGACACATTTTGAAGCAGATTTTTTTAGTTGCATCGAAGAGAAAAAGCCATCGAAACATTACCATTCAGATGTAAATTACATTGCCAAAGTAACGGCACCGTGTATGGATGCTTGTCCAAGTCACGTAGATATTCCAGCTTATATCGAAGGTGTTCGTGATCTTCGTTTTGACGACTCATTAGAAGCGACGCGACAAACGATGCCTCTAGCGCATACGTGTGGACGTGTTTGCCCCCATCCATGTGAAGATGCGTGTCGAAGAAGCAATCTAGACGAGCCTATCTCTATTATGGAGTTGAAGCGTCTTGGTGCGGATTATGAAACGGATCACGGTTTTAGCTTTTTCCATCCATTGGAGAAAAAACCAAGCATTGGAAAGAGAGTTGCAATTATCGGTGCAGGTCCGGCAGGACTCACAGGAGCATACTACCTTGCGGCAGAAGGCATCGATGTGGATGTTTTTGAAGCACTCCCTGTACTTGGTGGAGAGGTTGCCGTAGGGGTTCCTGAATATAGAATGCCGATAGACCGCTACAACAAAGATATAGAGTGCGTCAAAGATATGGGTGTAAACTTTATTACAAACCATAAAGTTACTGCAGATGATATGCGTAAATTCGAAGAGGAGTATGACGCAGTTCTCGTTGCCAGTGGAACACGCCTTTCAAAAAAAGTACGATGCGAAAACGAACGAGAAGAGATAAAAGGGTATTGGGGTGCTATTGATTTTCTTGACTGGGTTAACCTATATGAAAAATATGGCATCAAAACACCAAAAGAGGTGCAAGAAAAGCAGATGCTTCCGACGGATCATGTCGATTTGACTGGAAAAACCGTTGTGTGCGTAGGCGGTGGATTTACATCTATGGATGTTGTTCGCTGTTCCATTAGAGCGGGAGCAAAAAAAGTCTATATGATATACAGACGTGATGAAAAGACGATCATTCGAAATACCACTTATGAAGAGTATCACGAAGCGGTTGAAGAGGGTGTCGAATTTTTATTCCATTCGGCTGTAGGCAAGATTGTCGATGAAAACAACGTATTGAAAAAACTGATAATCAACAAATTCGAACTTGTACCTGATCCAGACGGTGGGCGTCCTCAACTTGTCAAGATTGACGGAGCGGATTATGAGCTGGAGTGTGATTATCTCATTCCGGCGGTATCGCAAAGTGCCGATTTTGACTTTTTGCCTGATGAGTGGGAGCTGGAGATGACCTCATGGAATACACTCAAAACAAACGGACGAGACTATATGACTTCGCGCAAAGGTATATTTGCAGCAGGTGACTGTGAATATGGTCCAATGACGATTGTCAATGCGGTAGGTCAGGCAAAACGAGCGGCTTCAGTCATTTCGCGCTATGTGCAAACAGGAGAGATTACACTTACCGACGAGGAGATTATGGAAGATCATTTGCGTAAACTCAAAGTGTATGACAAAAATGAGAAAGTACAAGGTTGGCTTCCGGGACTCCCAAGAGAGGTAAGTGAGAAACTGCCTGTAGAGGTTCGTAAGACGAACAATGAAGAGGTCAATCTCGGATTTACGCAAGAGCAGGCAATGTCGGAAGCGGAACGCTGCATGCGTTGTTACTACATAGCGATGGTCGCGACATAGGAGGGATATGATGATACGATTTACAATAGACAATATCCCGGTTGAAGCGAAAAAAGGTGAAACCATTTTGGAAGTTGCACGTCGGTATGGAATTTATATTCCGACTATGTGCTATATCTCCAAAACGACACCATGCGCAAGTTGTAGACTCTGTTCGGTCGAAGTCAAAGATGTAGATGGTTTTGTTCTAAGCTGTAATACACCGCCGACAGAAGGCATAGAAGTCACAACGGAGTCTGCAAGATTGCATGAAGAGCGTGTAAACATTATGAAGCTTTATGATGTGAATCACCCTCTTGAGTGCGGTGTATGTGACAAATCCGGCGAATGTGACTTACAAAATAAAACATTAGAGTTTGATGTTGATCGACAAGACTTTAGTGCTAAAGATCAATTTCGACCGGTAAAACACTGGAATCTGATCGATTATGATCCCGCACTCTGTATATTGTGCGAAAAATGTGTGCATGTATGTAACGAAGTTATCGGCGATGATGCGATAGAGATTATGATGGGCGGGTACAAATCGACAATCGTTCCGAAAAATTCCGAAACGCTCGATTGTACTTTCTGCGGCGAATGTATTGCCGTATGTCCGGTTGGAGCACTTGTCTCCAGCGGCTTTAAATACAGAGCGAATGCCTGGGAGCTTTCACGTATACCTGCTACATGTGTTCACTGTAGTGCCGCATGTCCGCTTGAGTATGAAGTACGGCATACAGGATTAAACGGCGATAAAGCGATTTTTCGTGTCAAAAACAATTTCGAGTATGCCACACTTTGTGGAGCTGGTAGATTTGGATATGACTTTGAAGTAAGAGAGTCAAACGGCGAAGATGCACTTACAAAAGCGGTAGATGCACTTACAAAAGCGGACGCTATTCGTTTTAGCTCACTTATAACGAATGAAGAAGCCTTGATTTTGCAGCGATTGAAAGAGAAAACGGGTGTGCGACTTATAAATGAGGACGCTCGTCTTTTTAAAGTGTTTGAAGAGGCTTTTTCGTCTGCTAGCGGGAAACGTTTCTATACTGCAGAGCTAGAAGATGTGAAAAACTCTGATGCGATAATCGTTTTGGGAACACAGATAGCGACGGACAATCCAGGGGTGCGTTATGCGATGACGGTTGCAAGTAAACAAAACGGTGCAAAAATCTCCTATTTTCATCCTATTGAAGATGATTTGCTGCAAAATGTCGTAACGCAGTTTGTCAAAATGGAAGCGGGAACGGAAGAGGGTGTCGTTGCGCTTTTGGCAAAGGAGCTGTTGGCAAAAACAAATGCACCGGAGGATATTCAAAGTTTTTTCGCTGATCTTGATGAGGGCTATTTGGAAGCTGAGAGCAATGTCGGCGAGGAAGAGTTTAAACTGATGCAGCGACAATTCAGACGTGCCAAGAAAAAAACACTGATAGCAGGCGCTGACCTTTTCGCTCATCCACGTGCAAAAAATATTGCAACAATGCTTGGTCTGATCGAAAAATATAGTGAATACAAAGTTTTACTCGTTCCAAAAGAGATCAATACACTGGGTGTGAGTCTCATATGCGATCTTGATGAGGAGTCAAAAAATGACTCCTTTATTGTCGGCTATAATGCTCGTGGAGATTTCACAATTTCAAGTTTACATGCAGATGCGGATCTGTTTGTGCCGGCTTTGAATCAGCAAGAGGGTACATTCACAAGCATTGACAAACGAGTCGTTCCTACCAATGTCGCTTTGGAGTATGAAGGGGTTTGCCTTAACGATATAGTAAAAGCGTTTGGTATTTCCAAAGAGTATACCGTCGACTTTACAGATGAACTCGTTCAACGTGATGAAAGTTTCGAAGCGCTCTCTTTTGATACATTAGAGAACTTTTTGTCTGAAGTTGGAGAAGATGTACGTGGGTATAAGCTAAAAAATAGAGATGTTTCAGTAAACTTCACGTTAGAAGATATAGAAGACCTACCGGAATTTAATGGTACGGTTGTCTATCATGCAGATCCTGTTTTGCAATTTAACGCCTATACAGCGAGAACGACGGAACTACCAAAAGAGAATTTTTTGCGTGGATCTGCCCAGTTTGCAACAGCTGCAAAAATAAAAGATGGTGATAAAGTGGTTGTTGATTTAGGGGACATTCGCATAGAACGTCTTTTTAAAATAGAAGAGAAGCTCAAAGGAACGGTCGCAATCAATCCGACATTCGATATAGAGCTTAGTCCAAATCGTTACAGATTTGAAAAATCCAAAATAGAAAGAGTGCAGTCATGAGTAAAATAACGATAACGATCGACGGCAAAGAAGTAGAAACTCAAGCCGGTGAATACGTTCTCAACGCCGCTCGTGCGAATAATATATTCATCCCTGCTATATGTTATTTAACGCGGTGTAGTCCGACTCTTGCATGTCGGATATGTCTTGTCGAAGCAGATGGCAAACAGGTATATGCCTGTAATGCTAAAGCAAAAGAGGGTATGAATATCGTCACGACGACGGAAAATATAGAAAAAGAGCGTCGTGCGATTATGGAAGTCTATGATGTAAACCATCCTTTGCAGTGTGGGGTGTGTGATCAAAGCGGCGAATGTGAGTTGCAAAACTACACGCTGGAAATGGGAGTAGACTCTCAGCATTATGCAATAAAAGATGTACCAAGACCTGCAAAAGATTGGGATCATCTCCATTACGATCCGGGTCTTTGTATAGTTTGTGAGCGATGTGTTACTGCATGTAAAGATATGATAGGTGATACTTCACTCAAAACGGTTCCAAGAGGCTCCGATCCACTTGATCCACAATATAAAGAGAGCATGCCAAAAGATGCCTATGCGATGTGGAACAAGCTAAACAAATCCATCATTGGACT
Source organism: Helicobacteraceae bacterium (assembly GCA_027084065.1). Lineage (GTDB taxonomy): Bacteria > Campylobacterota > Campylobacteria > Campylobacterales > Sulfurimonadaceae > S012-15. The sequence continues at coordinate 10,813 of JALWLR010000078.1, forward strand.
CACAAGCGGCGGGGATATGCTTGATTGTACGAAGTGTGGCGAATGTGCTGCTGTATGTCCTGTAGGTGCTCTTGTCGATACACATTACATTTATACGACGAACGCATGGGAGTGTGAGCAAATTCCTGCTACATGTGGACACTGTAGTGCCGGATGTCAGATCTATTACGATGTCAAGCACACCTCTATAGAGAGTGATGAGCCGAAGATCTATCGTGTCACAAATGAGTGGAACTATGTTTCTCTTTGTGGTGCCGGACGCTACGGATTTGACTATCAAAACAAAGTGGAAGGAAAAGATGAAGAGGCTTTCTCAAAAGCGGTAGAAGCATTCAAAAAGGCAGACACTATTTCATTCACTTCTACGATCACGAATGAAGAAGCACTTATTTTACAGCGCTTGAAAGAGAAATACGGATACAAACTCATCAATGAAGAGGCAAGAAGCTTCCAAAAATTTCTTAAAGATTACAGTGAAATTTCCGGACAAAGTCTCTGGGGAAGTGATCTTGAAGAGGTTCATCATTCCGACTTCGTCGTTTCTGTCGGTATGGCAATAAAAAGTGATAATCCCAATGCCCGTTATGCACTGAACAACTCTATGAAAATGAACAAAGGCGCGGGACTCTACTTCCATCCGGTAAAAGATCCGGTAATAGAAGGACTGGGCAAAAATATTGTTTCTATCTATCACAAACCGCTTCAAGAGGAGGCTGTTTTGTACCTGCTTCTTGATCTCTTTGGAGATAAAGAGAAACTTCCAAAAGAGATCGTCGAGTATCTTGCATCGTTCCATTCAAAAGTGATGGAAACGAAAAAAGAGGTGGTAAAGAAAAAAGTGACCGAAACGGTCAAAGTGAAAAAGGTCGATGAGGAGAGCGGCGAAGAGATAGAGGTAGAAGAAGAGAAAACGAAAATGGTCAACGAGACAATCGAAAAAGAGGTTGAAGTTGATAAAAATGCCCTTTTCGATATTGTCGGAGTACCTGCAAAATTCTCTGAAACCCTTGAAAAGTTGCTTAAAAAGAAAGAAAAATTCGCATTGATGGTTGGACCGGACTTCTATACACATCCAAACAGTAAAAACCTTGCACGTCTGACTGCTTTAATAGAGAAATACTCTCCATTCAAGCTTGTAATTGTACCACCGCTTACAAATTCACTAGGTGTTGCACTTATTAATGAGCTTGACGAAGAGAAGGGCTCTTTTACGATAGGCTACAATACAAAGGGCGACTTTACACTAAGTGCGCTTGGCGATGGTGATTTGGATATGCCGGCAATCAATCAACAAGAGGGTACACTAACAAGTGTGAACAAACGAGTCAACCCTACAAACCAAGCTGTACCTTACAGAGGTTATGAGCTAAACGACATCGCTAACGCGTTGGGGCTTGAAGCAGAATTAACCGTGGATTATACAAAAGAGTTACCGGTTGAAAAAGGATTTGAGTCTAAAGATTTCGATGAACTTCCAAACTACTGGGAAAACGACGGAACGGAAGTTCGCGGATATGTTCTCAATAACATGACCGTAGAGTCCAAAGGAGATGAAAGCGTAAAACCGTTTGGAGAGGAGACGTTAGAGGGTCAGTTGATCTATTTGGCGAATCCTGTCCGTCAGTTTACACCGTTTACTCACAAAACTACGAATTTGGATGAGAAAAGCGGGCTTTACATAAGTGAAGAGTATCTTCAAAAAAGTGACTTCAATGAAGGCGACAGCGTTCGCATTACAACCGATAGCGGAGAACTTACGACGACGGTTGTATGTGATAATAAAATTGCAGGAGACATCTTTGTCCTTCCGACATTCGATAAAAATCTCAACTCAGAGGCACTTTTTAGCGGTTACCGCTTCAACAGAGCTTCGATAGAAAAGGTGTAAGATATGGATATGGCATATTTGATCGCGACGATTGTTAAAATAGTCGTCATTCTTTTGGTCTTTTCGGCACTTGCCGGTTTAGGTACATATTTTGAAAGAAAAGTCCTTGCATTTATGCAAAGACGTCTTGGACCAATGTATGTGGGTCCGTACGGTTTGCTGCAAATAGCTGCAGATGGTATCAAACTCTTTACAAAAGAGGATATTATACCGGCGAACGTCGTTCGTCCTATATTTAAAATAGCTCCGGTCATTACTGCAGCTACGGCTTTTATGGCTGCTGCTGCAATTCCATTTATGCCAAGCTTTACAATAGGCGGATATGAAGTTAAGCCTATCGTTTCAGACATCAATATAGGTCTACTCTATATTTTCGGTGTCATGGGTGTGGGGCTATACGGTCCGTTGCTTGGAGGTATGGCATCTGCAAACAAATGGTCACTTATCTCTGCAGCGAGAAGTGCAGCTATTTTCATCTCTTACGAGGTTGTAACGGGACTTTCAATCTTGGCCCCTGTTATGATGGTAGGTTCTCTTTCTTTGATCGATTTTAACAATTGGCAAATCGAGAATGGATGGATGGTATGGTATCAGCCCGTGGCTTTCATACTTTTTTGGATAGCGGCTTTTGCAGAGACTGGACGAACACCGTTTCACCTTGTTGCAAACGATCATGAAATTATCGACGGTTTCGGTACGGAGTATTCTGGAATGCGATGGGGTCTTTTCTTCATTGGAGAGTATGCGAACATGTTCTTCATCTCTTTTGTTATTCCGCTTATTTTCTTGGGAGGTTTTGGAGAAGGAACATTTATAGATGGATTGATATTCCTTGGAAAAATGTCGTTCTTCTTTTTCTTCTTCCTCTGGACAAGAGCGGCATGGCCTGATGTAAGACCAGACCAATTGATGTGGCTTTGTTGGAAAGTACTCATGCCAATAGCGGTACTCAATGTCGTAATTACCGGCATAGTGATGATGTAAGGAGATATGATGAGCAATACGGAAATGTTTAAAGACAGAAATATAAGTGAAGACTACTTTTTGCTCGATATTGAGGACTATCCGACAACACCGTGGGAAAAGTTCAAAAGAGTAGTAAAACGATCTTTCAAAGGTGAGCTCTTTGTCGGTCTGTGGGTCGTTTTAAGAGAAATGATAAAATTCGACATCCATACGATTCAGTATCCTGAAGAGAAACTTCCAATAGGACCGCGATACAGAGCCGTTCATGAAATGAAACGATTGTGGGAGAGCGGTACGGAGAGATGTATTGGATGTGGACTGTGTGAAAAGATATGTATTTCAAACTGTATACGCATGGAGACAAGATACGATGAAAATCAGCGCAAAGAGGTAGGAGAGTACAGTATCAACCTGGGACGCTGTATTTTCTGCGGTTACTGTGCCGAGGTTTGTCCAGAACTTGCAATTACGCATGGCGGCGAATATGAAAATGCAAGTGAACAACGAGAGCATTTCATACTATATGAAGATATGCTTACGCCGATTGATGATGTTCTAAATAAAAAACAGCGTGAGTTCCAAGGTTTTGGTGCAATAACGCCACATGAAGACGAGAGGCTCAAAAAGACGCCTCTTGCGTATTAAGGAGTTGGAATTATGTTTGAAGCAATATCATTTTACCTTTTTGCTTTTTTGGTGATTGCATCGTTTTGGATTGCTGTAACGACTTCACAGGCATTGTACGCGCTTACTGCGCTTGCAGCCGGAATGATTCTTATTTCCGGTTTCTATTTTACACTTGGAGCGGATTTTTTAGGAGCGATTCAAATTATCGTCTATTCCGGTGCCGTACTTGCATTGTATGCATTCGGTATGATGTTTTTCGATACGACTCGTGAAGTGAAAGAAAAAAATCCTAACAAAATGATTGTAGGGACGTTAGCGGCTCTTAGCACCATTTTAACAGTCGTTATCGTAGCGGCTCCTTTAGTTTCTGAAAATATAGTCGCGTTTTATCCGAGCGTTGAGAGTATAGGCAATACACAGCAAATCGGAGTTGTTCTTTTTACAAAGTATCTCGTTCCGTTTGAAGTAGCTGCCGTTATGCTTTTAGTTGCAATGATAGCAGGTATCGTTCTAGCTGGAAAGAAAATGGACGTCTCTTTGACGAAACTTGCTGAAGAGGAAATCGAAAAGAAAGCGGAGGAACTTGTCTGATGGAAATAGGACTCAACCATTATCTTGTATTGGCAACGATACTTTTTGGAATCGGGCTTTACGGTGTTATGAGAAGAAAAAACCTTCTCATGCTTTTTTTTGCGACGGAGATTCTACTTAACTCCGTAAATATCGGTTTTGCCGCAATCTCGCACTATTATGGTGACTTGACTGGGCAGATGTTCGCTTTTTTCGTTATTGCTATTGCAGCAAGCGAAGTGGCTGTCGGTCTAGGACTGCTCATTGTTTGGTATAAGCGACACAACAGCATCGATCTTGACGAAATGTCGCTGATGAGAGGATAGAAATATGGAAAAATATTTATATATAGCGCTATTTGCTCCGCTGGTGAGCTCCTTGTTTGCTGCTCTTTTTACGGCGCAGCCGAAAAAACAGTTTGTTGGAATTGTGACAAGTTTGTTAATTTTTACTTCATTTGTCTCAAGTTCCATTTTGCTTGTCTACATACTCAAAGGCGGAGAGCCTATCCATGTTGAACTGATGACATGGATGGCTACGGGAGGTCTATATATTCCGTTTGGCTTTGTTGTAGATGAAGTAAGTGTCGTGATGATGATGGTTGTAACGCTTGTTTCGACTGTTGTTCACGTATATTCAAACGGTTATATGGACCATGACAAAAGTTTCAATCGCTTTTTCGCATGGCTTTCTGCCTTTGTTTTTTCTATGATGGTTCTTGTCATGAGTGACAACTTCGCCGGTCTTTTCATTGGTTGGGAAGGTGTCGGTCTGTGTTCATGGGGACTTATTGGATTTTGGTATAACAGAGAAAGTGCGACATGGGCTGCAAACGAAGCTTTTATTATGAACCGTATCGCCGACTTGGGAATGCTTATCGGTCTTTTTCTCATTTACTGGAATACGGGTACACTTCAGTATGATGAAGCGTTTGCAAAATTGCCTTATCTTGATACAGCGACATTGACATGGACAGGGATATTCCTTTTCATCGGTGCAATGGGTAAATCAGCTCAGTTCCCACTTCATACATGGCTTGCAGATGCAATGGAAGGTCCAACTCCCGTTTCGGCACTGATCCACGCCGCAACAATGGTTACTGCGGGTGTTTATCTTGTTATTCGTGCACATCCACTCTTTGATTTGATTCCGCATGTAGGTTTGTTCATTGCAAGTCTTGGAGCGTTTGTCGCGATTTTTGCAGCTTCAATGGCGCTTGTAAACCGCGATATGAAGCGAATCATTGCATACTCTACTCTTTCTCAGCTTGGTTATATGTTTGCTGCTGCTGGACTTGGGGCATACTGGGTTGCACTGTTTCACCTTATGGCACACGCATTCTTCAAAGCACTTCTCTTCTTGGGTGCGGGTAACGTCATGCATGCTATGCACGATGAACTTGATCCGTTTAAAATGGGTGGACTTAAAAAGACGATGAAGTGGACATGGATCATGATGACAATAGCATCGTTTGCTTTGGCAGGTGTTTTCCCGCTTGCTGGATTCTACTCAAAAGATGCGATCTTGGAGACGGCATTTGTTGAGCACCATTTCATAATTTATACTGTCTTGCTTTTCACTGCAGGTTTAACTGCTTTTTATTCGTTTAGACTTGTTGCTTTGATCTTTCATGGAGAAGAGCGTTACAAACTTTTTGGTATTCATCCACATGAAGCATACAAATACATGCTGGTTGCGATGAGTCCACTACTTGTTTTGGCAATTATTGCTGGAGCATTCCAACATACATTCTTTGAGTTGGTCGAAGAGGCGCTTCATGCAGTGCATTATCATATCCATTCTGAAGTTGTAGTATGGATTATGACTATAGGCACGCAAGCATTTGTCATTGCAATGATTATTTATGCATATAAAAAATATGCACGCAAAGATATTAAAATTCCAGATGGAACAAGTCCTGTAGAGCAGAGCTTCATTTACAAACTGCTTTTTAATCAGTACTATATTCCATACTTCTATGAAGAGTACATCGTTAAGCCGTATCAAGAGCTTTCTGAAATATTTTGGAAAAAAGTCGACCTCAAAATTGTCGATGCAACAGTGGATGGTATTGCGAAAGTTCTCTATTCAACAGGGGCAGCTACTCGCGGAATGCAAAACGGCAACCTTTCGACAATGCTTCGATGGATGGTCGTAGGTCTTGTGCTATTGCTGCTTATTGCAGTGGCTATTGGCATTACAGTCAGATATTCTGAAAGAATCACACTGTTTCTATCAGGTTTAGGAGTATTATAAGATGTTTGATCATATATTATCGATATTAATCTTTTTCCCGGCAGTCGCAGCACTGCTTGGATTTGTTGTGAAGCCGGCAGGCATTCGAGCATACGGAGTTGCCGTAGCTACTGTTGAGTTTGTACTTTCACTTGTGTTGTGGCTGCTTTACGATCCAAACGTTTCGGGAATGCAGTTTCTTGAAACACTGCCGCTTGTTCCCTCTTTTGGAATTAACTACATTGTTGGGATTGATGGCATTTCACTCTTCATCATTATTTTAGCGGCATTCTTTACAATGCTAGGTATTGCCACGCTGCCGCAAAATACAAAAGATGAAAAGAACATGATAGTAACTCTTTTGTTCTTGCAGATGACAATGGTGGGTGTGTTTGCTGCACTAGATGCCATCGTTTTTTATGTATTTTGGGAGCTTTCACTCGTACCTATGCTATACATTATCGGTGCATGGGGTGGACCGCTTCGAATATATGCATCTATTAAGTTTTTCCTTTATACATTTGCGGGTTCACTTGTTATGTTGGTCGGAATGCTTTTTATGGCATATTTTTACTATCAGGTTACCGGAAAATGGAGTTTTGCACTACTTGATTGGTATAGACTTGTTTTACCGGTCTCTTATCAAGTGTGGCTCTTTTTGGCTTTTTTCCTTGGATTTGCTATCAAGGTACCTATGTTTCCTTTTCATACATGGCTACCGTATGCACACGGTCAAGCTCCGACAATCGGTTCGGTAATTCTAGCTGCAATCCTTTTGAAAATGGGAACATACGCTTTTATTAGATTTTCACTGCCGCTTTTCCCAGATGCAAGTGTTTTATTTATGAAGCCGATTGCAGTACTTGCTATTATCATGATTATCTATACTGCAATGGTTGCTTACGCTCAAAAAGACATCAAACAAGTCGTAGCATACAGCTCGATTTCCCATATGGGTGTTATCATTTTAGGAACATTTGCTTTGAATGTTGAGGGGATAACCGGTTCTATCTTCTTGATGATCGGTCACGGTGTCGTCTCTGGTGCACTCTTCTTGCTTGTTGGTGTCATTTATGAACGTCGCCATACGAAACTTATGAGTGAATTTGGTGGACTTGCAGACGTTATGCCTAGATATGCGCTTATTTTCGGTATCATGTTGATGGCATCAGTAGGTTTGCCACTTACTATAAACTTTGTTGGGGAGTTCCTCAGTTTCTTGGGATTCTATCAGCAGTCACATATTTTAACATTGATTGCAGGTTCGGCAATCATTGTCGGAGCTATTTATATGCTCAGTGCATTTAAAAAAGCCTTTTTTGGTAATGTTACTAAAAAAGAGAACGAGAACTTGCCAGACTTGACAAAAACGGAGCTCTTCGCTCTTGTTCCACTTTCCATCATAACTATTTGGCTCGGTGTCTATCCTAAGCCTGTTTTGGAGCCTATAAACAACAGTGTAGAAGCCGTAGTGGAACTGATGCATGAAAAAGCAATCACTCCAGAGGCAAAATTGAAAATACCTGACGTCAAAGCAATACGTATTGCCGACGCAGCCGTCGTGAAGGAGGCAGAATAATGTTAGCGCCTATCAACGTAAATTTTGAGTCATTGAACATAATGACGCTTGTGCCTATGCTTATTCCTATAGCTGGGGCACTTTTGATTCTTGTAGTGGACCTTGCAAAGCCAAAAATGGACAAATCGCTGTATGTAATGCTTAGCATTTTGTTTTTGTTCATGGATTTTATGTCTTTGATGGGTAGTGCTTCGTCTTTTATGCAAAATGGAACGATTCTTGGAATGTTCGATGTTATGCTTGTTGACGGTCTTGCCGTTGTCTCGCAGTTTATCATTGTCGTAGCTTCTATGCTTTTTATTCCGCTTGCACTTACATCGAAACGTTTTCATGAATTTAGCTACCCGGAATTTTTTGCACTTTTCTTGTTTATGATTGCAGGGTTCCAGTTTATGGTTGCAACGGACAATCTCATTCTTATTTTTGTAGGACTAGAGACTGCTTCGTTGGCATTGTATACATTGATTGCTATGCACAACCGCGAAAAATCTTTTGAAGCAGCTGTAAAATACTTTACAATGGGTGCACTTGCAGCAGGATTTTTCAGTTTCGGTGCAATGATTTTTTATGCAATAACTGGTTCTGTAGAGATCAATCAAATAGCTACAGTCTTGACTGCGAACGGTTTTGCCGATATTGGTTACGTAATGGTAGGTGTTGCTTTTATTTTGGCAGCGTTTGCTTTCAAGCTCTCTTTGGTTCCGTTTCATACTTGGGCACCGGATGTATATGAGGGGTCTAGTGCGGCAATGGCCGGGTATATGTCTATCGTTCCAAAAATAGCAGGCTTCATTGTTGCAATGCGATTTTTTGAATTTCTCATTCACAGCGGTGTTTTCTGGGTCGAAGCGATCCTTTATTTCTTTGTTATTGTCACGATGACTGCAGCTAATCTCTGGGCGCTTGTTCAGACTGATGTCAAAAGAATGCTTGCGTACAGTTCTATTTCACATGCTGGTTTTGCTATGGCTGCAGTTATGATAGGGACGACTCAGGCAAACAGTGCATTGCTGTTGTACTGGGTACTCTTTACATTTACAAACCTAGGGTCTTTCTCGATGCTATGGATATCAAGACAGAAAAAACTGCTTCCTGGACAAAGCAGTGACCACTCTTATGAGAAATTCGCAGGAATGATAAAAACTGCACCGATGGCTGCAACTATAATGGCACTTTTTATGCTCTCTTTAGCAGGTGTTCCTCCATTTGCACTCTTTTGGGGGAAACTCTATATGATAAGCTCTGCCGTTACTGCTGGGTACACCGTCCTTGCACTCATCATGGCACTTAACTCCGCAATAGCTGGTTACTACTATTTGAAACTCATTGTTTATATGTTCATGAAAGAACCTGAAGATGAGAGATACGAAAAAGTCTTTTCTTCAAACGTATCACTTTCACTAAAAACAATTATAGGTATTGCGGCTATAGGAACTATATTTGCTTTTGTTGCCGTAGATCCATTACTTCAAGCAATAGGCGGCTTTGTATATAACAGCGGCTATTGATACTTTTAAAAGGAGGGAAGCATATGTACCGCACTATACTTCTCTTCTTTTTATTTTCATCGAGTCTTTTCGCTTTAGAAATACGCCTCTTGGATGCAAAAGAGGCACAAGAGCGTTACAGTGTTGTCAATATAACCAATTCAACCCCTTTTCTTTGTCAACTACAAAAAGATTCTTTCGGTGTTGACAAAGAGCTTGTTTGTGCATTCAGTGAGCATCCAAAACCTCCTTTTAAAACGCTTCATAGTGATTTTTTTACAATTGTTCCAAAAGAGATAGGCAGGAACTTTTTTTTGATTCTACATGCAAAACATCGCCTTTTTGCGAAGCCAATTATATTTGATTTGACAAAAGATGATGAAGTTTTCAAAGAAAAAACTGCGACTGCAGCCCATTGGGTTGTCGTTGGCTATAAAAAGAAACTCCCTCTTGTTGCACTTACACCACAAAAAGAGCAAACCATAAATTTTCCTTTTTATAATGAACATGAAGTGCTTCCTTATGTGGGAGGACTGGATTTAAACGGCAATCCTGTTCATATCAAAGAGAGTGAGGATGTTCGTGCTTTTGTTGAAGTCAAACGTCTTTTTGCACTTAAACGCTATGATGATTGTATCGAAGCGGTTGACAATGTGCTTGAGTATTATCCTAAAACGCTCTTCGCATCGGAACTGCTTTATTATAAAATCAAATCACTCTTCAAACTGCATGCATACGATACCGTAATAGAGCTCTCAAAAGAGTATTTGCACAATTTTTCCTCAAGTGAAAATGTTCCTGAAGTACTACTGATGATTGCGGCTTCATACTATAAAAACGGTCAGTACAGTGATGCTGATTACTTTTTTGACCGTCTTTTTCATGAACATGCAGATTCGGTCTTTAGTGACTGGGGTTATATCTATAAAGG
>JALWLR010000078.1:21105-23509 GCA_027084065.1 Helicobacteraceae bacterium
CGCAACTGCGGCTTTCAAACTCGCGAAGCTCTATGTTGATGAAGGAAAATATGATCAGGCAGTATACTACATAGACAAAATTCTACATGCAAAAGAGGAATTTTTCTATACACACTATCAAGAAGCAAAACCACTGATGTATGCATTTGCAGATGCACAGCGCTACCTCATAGCTGCTAAAATTGATGAAGCAATTTTGAAATATATGAAAAGAGGCGAGGAGGATTATGAGCAGAACTTGCGTAATCTTGGTTTGTGGTATGCCAAAACAAAAGAGAAACAAAAGGCTCTAGAAGCTCTTGATCGCTACGTAAAAGAGTATAACGATGGGCTTTATATAGAGGAGATTGAGAAAACTAGGGATGCTCTCTTTTTTGATACGAAAGAGAAAAAAGGCACTGACTTGTTGAAAAAGTACGATGCCTTGATAGAGCGCTACGGGAATGATCCCATAGGACAACGCGCACTCTATGAGAAAGTAAAATTGATGCTTCAAAAGAGAATGTACAGCGATGTTTTGCAGCTTAAAGAACAAATTGAATCTCTAGACAGTGAACTCTATCCGGATAAAGAGAAGCTTATCCAAAAAGCGGCTTTAGGGCTTATAGAGAGTGCATTGAAGAATGAACAGTGCCAAGTTGTGCTTGATGTGCAAAAATCGTATGATCTTAATGTATCGGATAAATGGGACTTTGATCTCTATGACTGCTTTATAAAAGCGGGCAATTTCAACAAAGCACGCGAGATAGCGAAAAAGCATCTTGAAACGAAAAATTTGGAGTTGAAAAAAGAGTGGCTTTATCGTTATATAGAAGTAGATTTCAAAACAGGTAACTATAGTGAGGTCATAAAGGCGGCGAAAGATCTTTTGGCACTTGTGGAAGATGTTGAGAAAAGTCCATACAAAAAAGTCTATAGAGTCCTGTTCGATGCTTACGATCGGCTTGGAGATTATGACAAAATGTTAGAGACAATCGAAAAAATTATAGAGTTTTACGGTATACGCTATGAGGATATTGATCGTTATGCGGCAATGGTCAAAGCCGGTATAGAAAAAAAAGATGACAATATCGTCATTAAGTATGGAAAAGTTGTTTACGATTTACAAAAAAAGGTCGGAAAAAGAATCTATAGCCCTTTTATAGAGTTTGCGCTCTATCAGGCTTATATGAACAAAGGAGAGTATAAAAAAGCTCTTGAGGTCATAACGGCACTGGATAATCTCAAGCTCTCTGCAAAAGAGCGCTCAAGACAGCTCTATTTAAAAGGGGCTGTTCTTGATAAACTGTGGCAAAACGATGCTGCTAAAAAAGCTTACGAAGCAGCGATCAAAGCAGATCCTACCTCAGCGTGGGCAAAGCTTGCCCAAACTGCTTTAGAAATAGAGTGAGATTGACTTACGAGTTGCTTGCTAACTCTTTTAGCTTTTCTAAGACCTCTTCGACATGCCCTTTGACTTTGACTTTCTCCCATTTGGCACGAATGATGCCTTCGGGGTCGATGATGAAAGTAGAACGTACGATTCCCATATACTCGCGCCCGTAGTTTTTCTTCAATTGCCAGACACCAAACTGCTCAAGCACTTTGTGCTCTTCGTCACTCAGCAGTGTGATTCCGAGGTTTTTCTTTTCTATAAAGTTTCTGTGCTTTTTGGGTGAGTCGGCACTCACACCGATAACAATGCTTCCCAGCTCTTCGAACTCTTTGAGATGCGTCGTAAAGTCGATTGCTTCGGTTGTGCATCCCGGTGTGTTGTCTTTGGGGTAGAAGTAAAGTACGATCCATTTTCCAAGAAGGTCTCTTAGACAAATCTCCACTTCATCTTGGTTTGGCAGACAAAAATCAGGAACTTTATCTCCAACTTCTAACATATTTTCTCCTTTTAATTAGTATAAAAAAAGCAGTAGGTAGACCCATATACCGCTAAGGGAGGTCAGCGTAACACCAAAAAAGGTCAGCAGCCCATCACGCTTATGCTTTTTTCGAACAAGCTCCTTTTTTGCGGCAAAGAGCGTAAATGTCCAAAATATAAGCGTAGAAAGTGCAATAGCTACATGCAAAACAAGTACGGCAAAAAAGTAGGGGTGTGATACACTGCTTTGGTCGATATAAGCATGAAAACCTCCCGCAGCACGTATACCGAATTCAAAGTAAAAAACGGCAGCGATGGAAGTGACATAGAGAAAAATTTGGCTCAGTGCGTGCGCTTTGTAGAGTTTCATGCGTGCTAACTGAATCGCTCCAAAAAGTAAAACAGGTAACAGTGCAACGATGAGTGTAACCTCATCCATAAAAAGTGGCGCTTTCGTGCCTAAAAATCCCTTTTGGTGCATAAACTCCACCTACTGCTCCTTCTTTTTGTTTTGCCTATAGTACCATACCAAGATTAACGTTACAAAAAGCA
>JALWLR010000079.1 GCA_027084065.1 Helicobacteraceae bacterium
ACTTTACGATTCCCTCTTTTAGTATACAATTTTTCAATCCGAAAACGAAAAAAGTAGTAGTCAAATCGACCCAACCCGTTCATGTTGAGGTTATAGGCAGTTCTTCTGCATCTTCTGCACCGCTTGTCATCAAAAAAGAGAACACAAAAAATGGGTCAAATGCCTCTTTAGCATTGCCAAGCTCAGGCAGTGTTAGCGGTATCGAGACATCGTATGCTGTAACATGGATGATTCTCTCTTTTATTGCCGGAGTCTTTATAGGCGGGATACTGGTATTTTTCAAATTCTATGTCTCAAATAACAAAAGAATATCGAGATTTTCGTTCGATGACAAAAAAATGCTTTTTGTTAAGCTTCTGCCCTATAAAGACAACCGTGATGTCAAAGAGGTACTGGACATGCTTGAAGAGGCGCTTTATGGAGAGAAAAAGATCTCCATAGACAAGCAAAAGATCAAAGAAGTTATTAGAAAATATAATATCAGGTAGCCGCAACAGAATAAAATCCAAAGAATTGTGATAGAATTATTACTATCTCTTTTCTTTGGAGCTGCATATGAATCCACTTTTTTTCATTACGGGAATGCTGTTTTTCTCCTCTTCTTGGTTGGATGCGGCAACACACTCGGACTCTTTTGGTTATACGCCGGAATTTTGGAGTTGGGCTCTACTTTTTTTTTATTGTTGTTGTCGAAGAGGGGTTTTTAACGTCGGAGATGCTTAAAAAGCTTGATTCTTATCCGAAGTTGTAGGTTGTCGCACTGGGATCTATCTTTTCTACTTTCCATTTCGGCGAGATACTTCAGGGAGGGGATGGACGGATATAGCGCGACAAAAAAACTTCGAAAAGCCAAGTTGGACACATTGCCCGTGGTAGTACGTTCAGTCCTTACTTCCCCCGATGAAGTCGAGAAGATGTTCGAAGTGGGAATGAACGGCTATTTGGCAAAACCCTTTTATTATATTATAAAGAAAGACTTTATACTGTTTTTGCTATATTTATAGAGAAAAAAAGAGAACTCTTTAGGCACTACAAGCCAGATAAAAGACTCTTTCGACGATATAGAGATGCTTCATTTTGAAGGTTTGAACATAGAAGAAGGAATTCAAAATAGTAAAAACTGTGAGCCTTTTTACAAAGAGGTGCTTGTAGAGTTTAAAGAGGCATTTGCCATAGAAATGCAGCGACTCAATCGAGATATAGATGTTTATTTGAGACTCAAAGGAGAGAAAAATGCTTGATCCTATATTATTGCGTATTGCCAAAACGGCAATTTTGGAACGATTCGATCCCTCTTATCGAATCGATAGGGAAAAATTGATACGAGAATACCCCTTCTTGGCAGAGCCGGGAGCAGCTTTTGTCACACTCAACAAAGGTAAAAATCTGCGTGGCTGTATAGGTTCCATTATAGCGCATCAGCCGCTTATAGACGACATCATACACAATGCGCGCTCGGCAGCTTTCAGTGACCCGCGTTTTGATCCTCTCAGACCTGAAGAGATAGATGATTCATTGATACTTGAAGTATCGGTTCTGACACCGCCTCAGAAGATAGAATATAGCGATTTTGAAGATTTGAAGCGAAAAATAGTTCCCAAAAAGGATGGTCTTATTTTGAAATATGGGCAGTATCAGGGAACTTTCTTGCCGCAGGTATGGGAGCAGCTGCCAAGTGTAGAGCAGTTTTTGGAGCATCTAAGCTACAAAGCGGGTGCGAATCCAACCATCTACTCTATGCACCCGGAAATATACCGCTACCGTGTGGAACATATAGAGGAGCCTTGGAATGCAATACTACCGTTATAAAAGTGACGATGCCATAACCTGTTTGCTGTGTCAGCACTACTGTACGCTCAAAGAGGGAAAAACGGGTATCTGCGGAATCAATCAAAACGATCATGGTAAACTGCGTAATTTGACCTACGGGCATCCCAGTGCCATCAACCTCGATCCGATAGAGAAAAAGCCTCTGTATCATTTCCTACCCAAGACAACTTCCTTGTCGATTGGGACGGTAGGATGTAACTTTCGCTGCCCTTTTTGTCAAAACTGGTCAATCTCTCAAACATCAAACGTCAATGAAGAGGTCAACTACCCACCCAAAACCATTGTCAAACTCGCTTTGCAATATGGTGCAAAAAGTATAAGTTACACCTACAACGAACCTACCATTTGGTACCCTTACGCAAAAGATATAGGTGTTCTTGCAAAAGAGGCGGGGCTTAGAAACGTTTTTGTCTCCAGCGGATATGAGTCCAAAGAGGTTTTTGAAGATATGCAAAGCTGGGTCGACGCGGCTAACATCGATCTTAAAAGCTTTTCTCATGACTACTATAAAAAGGTACTTAAAACTTCGTTGGACGGTGTTTTGGAAAATTTGAAAAAATTTGCGGCTTCAAATATCTGGGTTGAGGTTACGACACTCGTCATTCCCGGTGTAAACGATTCAGCGCAGGAGCTGACAAAGATGGCGGAGTTCATTTATGAGCAGATGGGGGCGGATGTTCCATGGCATTTGAGTGCGTTTCATCCCGATTATAAAATGATGGATACGCCGCCTACTTCTTTGCAAAAACTGCTTGAAGCCAAGGAGATAGCTGAGAGCGTCGGCTTGAAGTATGTCTATATGGGCAATGTACGTTACGACAGTTCTACCTATTGTCCACATTGCAAAGAGCTGCTTATAAAACGAGAGGTGTACGATACTCATATTGTAGGGCTCGATTTGCAAACAGGGCGGTGTAAATACTGTCAAGAAGAGATCAAAGGAGTATGGTTATGATACGAAGAGCAAGTGTCGCGGGGAGTTTTTATCCTGCAAAAGAGGGCGAAGTTATCAAGTATTTTCAGTATTTCAGCGAAGTGTTTGATAAACATGCAAAACTGCCCGAAATAGCTACAAGAGCGGTTATCGTTCCGCATGCAGGGCATATTTACTCCGGTTTTACGGCAAATATCGCCTACAGGCTGTTGCAAAAAAGCGGTGTCAAACATTTTGCCGTTATCGGTCCTTCACACAGAGTAGCATACGTAGGTAGCAGTATGTGTGATTTTGAAAGCTATGCCACTCCGCTTGGAGCGTTACAGGGAGATCATGAGATGTATGCAAAGCTTCAGGAAAGGTTCGATCTTCCCTGTTATCAACAGGCACATGCAGAACACTCCACCGAAGTGCAGTTTCCATTTATCAAATACTATATCCCAGATGCGAAAATCGTAGAAATCATCTACAGTGACGAGCGTCCACAGCATTTAGCTCCCGTTATCGAATACATTTTACAAAATCCAAAGTGGGGTGTTATAATCAGTACCGATTTGAGTCATTTTCATACATTGCAAGAGGCAAACAGAATCGATTCTGTCTGTATCAGCGGCATAGAAAAACTCGATGTCGATATGCTGCATGCAGGTTGTGAGGCATGTGGAAAAATAGGAGTAGAAGCGATGCTGCTTGCAGCGAAGAAACTCGCTTTAAAACCGGTTGTTCTGGATTATAGAACAAGTGCGGATGCAAGTGGAGATACAAGTCGGGTTGTCGGGTATCTCAGCGTCGCATTTTTGTGATACGGTATAATAACAGAGATAAGATAAAAATCCACAGCGGGATGTGATTTGAAAAAAATATATATTGCGGGTCCGGACGTATTTGAAGCTGATGCCAAAGAGCGGGGCGAGAGGTATAAAAAACTCTGTATGCAGTATGGATATGAGGGACTTTTTCCGCTTGACAATGAAATAGCCTTTTGTGGCTCACCCAACGAAGTTGCATGTACGATTTTCAAAGCAAATGTAGAGATGATCGATGCGTGTGACATCGTCATAGCCAATTTGAACCCTTTTCGCGGCAAAGAGAGTGACTCTGGAACGGTATGGGAGTGCGGGTATGCCTATGCCAAGGGAAAAGAAGTATATGGCTACATGCAGAATGTACGAAACTACAAAGAGCGGTTTAGTGAAGAAGAAACGCAAAAAGAGGGAGGTAGGCTTCTTGATGTGGATGGAAAAATCATAGAGGATTTTGGATATCCGCTCAACTTGATGATAGCTTGCAGTGTTCAAAAAATTGTCGCTGGTAGCTTTGAAGATGCTTTAAAGGAGCTGCATGCACAATCTTCTCGTTCGTAGTTTCTTTCTCTTTCTTTTTTTTAGTTCCGTTTTACATGCAGTATCTTCGATGCATACCGGTATTCGTGCAAAAGAGCATGTCGTTTTGCAACTTCACTGGATTTATGACTACTCCTTTGCAGGTTTTATCATGGCAAAAGAGAAGGGGTTTTATGATGATGTTGGGCTGGATGTCGAACTGCGTGAATACAAAACGGGAATGGACATTGAAGAGGAAGTGCTTTCAGGGCGGGCTAATTACGGTATTTACAATTCACAGATTCTTTTAGACTATCTGCAAGGCAAGCCGCTTAAACTTCTTGGATCTTTTTTCAAGCGAGCGGCACTTGTTTTGGTAACCCAGCCAGATATCCGCAATGTATCGGATTTAAAGGGTAAAATTGTCATGGGAGGGACGAAAAAAGACTTCTTTATCAATTTTCAGCCCTTTTTTCAAAAATATCATCTAGATGTCGATGATGTCAAACTTATGCCACATACTTACAGGGTAAAGGAGTTTATAGAGAAAAAAGTCGATGCAATGACTGCATTTCTTTCAAACGAAGTTTTGGAACTGCGCTCAAAAGGGATAGAGTTCAATATTTTAGACCCTAGTGACGATAACTTTTTTGTCATGCAACTGGAGCTTTTTACATCGCAAAAAGAGTATGCCGCTCATCCAAAACGTGCAAAAAATTTTATACTTGCATCCATAAAAGGGTGGGAGTACGCTTTTGCACATCCTCAAGAGACAATAGAGACGATATTTCGAAAATACAATCGCGGTTACACAAAAGAAAAACTTGCATCCGAAGCAGCGGCAATAGAGCGGCTCATACTTCCCTATACCTATGAGATAGGAAGTATAGATAGAAGCTTCATTAAAAAGCAGGCTGCTTTGTTTCGTCGCTACTATGGTATACAAGAGGATCGATCTCTTGAAGAGTACATTTTCGACCCTTACAGACACAATACTCCAAGCTTGACCTTTAAAGAGAGAAAATATATTCAAAACCATCCAAGCATCCCACTGTGTGTTTACAACGATCTTTTTCCGTTAGATGGCTCTGTCGATGGAAAACAGACGGGAATAATGGGCGATATTTTCAAACTTATTTCCCAGCGCTCCGGACTTCGTTTTAATGTTGTTCCGGCCGATAACTTCGAAGAAATTACTAAAAATATAAGAGAGAAGAGATGTGACGTACTTTCCGTAGCGACTCCTGAGATTGCTCAAAATTTCAATCTGTACGTTACCGATGTTTTTAGCAGCAGCTATTTTGCCATTTTAACCGCAATAGACAAACCATACGTGAAAAACCCATCTTTACTAAAGGGAAAGACCCTTTTGATGAAAGACCCTTATCTTATGAGATATTTACAAAAGTTTTATCCTTATTTGAATTTCTCTTTAGTGATGGACTCTGAAGAGATGGTTCGACAAGTGATGCAAAACAGAGCGTATGGTATTGTTTTGCTGGATGAACAGGCGGATTATTTCATTGACATGTACGGTTTGGGAAAACTCAAACTCGGTGGTTTTCTTGGCAAAAGCAACCCTGTAGAAGCTGTAATTGGCATTCAAAAAAGCGAACCTGTTTTAGCTTCGATAGTAGAAAAAAGTATACGTACGATAACTCCTGGAGAAATTAGCGAAATTCGCAATAGCTGGCATATGACACGCTATCACAAACAGATTGATTATCAGATTGTGTTTGAGATTATAGCGGTAATGTTACTTGTTTTTGCGGTTATGTACTACTATCAGAGGAAGATAAAAAATTTCAATAACGAGCTTGAGCGAAAAGTTGAAGAGAAGACACAGGAGCTGCGCCAAATCAATGAACAGCTTGAAAAGCTAGTAGAGCAAAAAGTTGAAGAGATTGTACAAAAAGACCGAATTTTGGCTATTCAGTCCAAACAGGCGATCATGGGAGAGATGATTACGATGATAGCTCATCAGTGGAGACAGCCGCTCAATACGCTTACACTTCAAATCTCCAATTTACAGCTTCGAAGACTTATGGGTGAGATTGTCGACATTGAAGAGTATGACAAAACACTGGAGCAGATAAGTCGAACTATTACCTATCTTTCCGAGACTATCGATGATTTTCAAACATTTTTTCATCCAGATCGCGAGCTTTCAAAGGCAGATCTTAAAGAGCTAATAGAGCGGGCTTTGAATTTTGTCAAACCGCGTCTAAAGGGAAAAAATATAGATATAGAACTGCATGTAGAAGAGGGTATAGAGCTTAATGTCTATGTTAATGAGTTGATACAGGTGCTGCTCAATATTTTAAACAATGCAATCGATGCTCTTTTAGAGTGCGGCAAAGAGCAAAAGAAAATCATCATAAAAGCCGAAGTAAAGGAGTATGTACG
>JALWLR010000080.1 GCA_027084065.1 Helicobacteraceae bacterium
ATCTTGCAAGTGGTAAAGACCTCACGCTCAAACCGCTCAAGCTGCTTAAAAAACAGGAAAAACTCTCCAAAAAAGCGCTTGTCGCTATGGATGCCATCACAGCTCACAACGACAAGATGGAGTGCTACACCTGTCACGACACATGGGTACCCCAATGCTATGGATGCCACGTCAAAATCGACTACAGCAAAGGCAAAAAAAGCATAGACTGGCTCGCCGCCGCACACGATCACGACATTCATGGCTCTACAGCCGTAATGCAAGGTACACTTAAAAAGCACCTTATCGATGGAGAGGTTACCGAAACACGCAGCTATCTTCGATGGGAGGATGCCCCACTTGTACAAAACGGTGAGGGTCGTATATCTCCGGCGATGCCGGGATGTCAAGTTGTTATAACCGTCATAGGTAAAGATGGCAAAGCCGTGCAGCAAAACCATGTAAACATGATGCCCAACTACAAACACCCCTCCTCCAAACGCAAGCTTCCAGGCATTGTAATGGCTGCCGTACACTCCCATACCGTACAAAAAGAGGCACGAAGCTGTGAAAGCTGCCACAACAATCCAAAAGCGATGGGGTATGGAATAGAAAACGGCGCAATGTGGAGCAACCAGCAAAACGACTGGAATGTCGGTCTTAAAACTGCAGACGGAGTAATGATTCCAAGCCACTTTACAACCCAAAAACCAAAAATCGACAACTTCGGCATAGACTGGAGCCGCTTCGTGGATGAAAACGGTACGCCGCTGCAAACGGTGGACAATCACTGGAACTTAGCAGGTGCACTCTCAAACGAGCAGCGAAGCAAGCTTGACCGCCGCGGTGTGTGTCTAAGCTGCCATCAAAGCATCCCTAAAGGCAATCTCGCCGTATCTGCAATGACCCACATAGCACAAATGGCAGGTGTAGAGGTAGATAAAAAAGAGCATGGCGCAATTCTTCACAAAATCTTAAATCTCTCGGCATGGGTACAGGTTCTCTTACCTATTTTACTCATTTTAGCTATATTTCTACTCTATAAAGCAAGGAGAAAAGCGTGAAAAAACTACTACTGATTGTAGCGACCGTTCTAAGCCTGCAAGCCGGCATAGTCGTCAAAGAGAGTGAATGCGATGTCTATACGACTGCACACAATATGCAAAAAATACTCAAAAGCAAAGGCATCAAAATCTTTGCAAAAATCAACCACGCAGCCAATGCCAAAAGCATCGACATGGCACTTCGACCATCCATAGCCATTGTATTTGGCAAGCCGAAAATGGGCACGATGCTGATGCAAGAAGACCCAAGCATCGGACTTGATCTGCCACTTAAAGTGCTGATTTATCAAGATAAAAACGGTCATACAAAGATGGCATACAAAGACGGCAACTATTTCGCAAAGCACTATAACATCAAAAAGCATCGAAAACTGCTTCACAAAGTTACCAACTTACTTCAAAACATTACAAACAAAGCGGGACAATGCAAAAAAGATTGACAAAAGAAGAGGCACTCACTCTTATAAAAAATGCCGACTTAAAAGAGCTTGGGCGAATGGCGAGTGCGCGTAAAAAAGAGCTGCATCCAAAAGGGATTACGACCTTTGTAGTAGACAGAAACATCAACTACACCAACATCTGCTGGGTAGACTGTAAGTTTTGTGCCTTTTACCGACATGAAAAAGATGAAGATGCCTATGTGCTTACATTTGATGAGATCGACGAAAAAATCGACGAACTTTTGGAAATCGGCGGCACACAGATTCTTTTTCAAGGCGGTGTGCATCCAAAACTCAAAATAGAATGGTACGAAGAGCTTGTCGATCACATTCATACAAAATACCCCCAAATCACAATCCACGGCTTTAGCTCCATCGAGATAGACTTCATTGCCAAAGTCTCCCGCATAAGCGTCGAGGAGGTGCTTCGTCGTCTCAAAGCAAAAGGACTGGCTTCCATTCCGGGTGCGGGTGCGGAGATTCTCAATGATCGTGTACGCGACATCATAGCGCCAAGAAAGATCGATGCCGACGTCTGGGTGGACATCCACAGAAAAGCGCACAAACTGGGTATCAAAAGTACGGCGACGATGATGTACGGAACGGTGGAGAGCGATGAGGAGATCATCGAGCATTTCGATATGATTCGCTCACTTCAAGATGAAACAGGCGGTTTTCGAGCTTTTATCATGTGGAGTTTCCAGTCACAAAACACCGAGCTTGCACGCCTCATTCCAAACCTTCCCAAGCCCTCTTCCAACCGCTACTTGCGCCTGCTTGCCGTAGCGCGTCTCTACCTTGACAATGTACGCAACTTGCAAAGTTCGTGGGTAACACAAGGACCCTACATAGGGCAGATGGCTTTGAAGTTCGGCGCAAACGACCTTGGCAGTACGATGATGGAAGAGAATGTCGTACGCAGTGCGGGTGCGGGATTTCGTATGGCAAAAGAGGAGATGATCCGCCTCATTCGCGATATAGGCGAAACACCAGCCATTCGCGACACCGCCTATAACACTCTTGAGGTTTTTGAATGAAACTCATTGTAACGATTTTAACATTAGGACAACTACTCATGGCAGCGACACTTTCACATATAGATCTCAACACAACGAAAATTCCTCTTATACTTGAAGAGGACAAACGTCTTCCGCTTATCAACCTGCAACTCATCTTCAGAGTCAGCGGCTCCATAGAAGACAGCGACAAGCCCGGTCTGGCAAAACTTAGCGCCGCTTTGCTCAACGAAGGGACTGCAACGCATGGTTCAACCAAGTTTGCCGAAATTCTTGCAGCAGATGCCATTCATCTTTCTGCACATGCAGGAACGGAAACATTTGTCATAGAACTTTCAGCTCTTAAGGAGAAAAAAGAAAAAGCGCTCATGCGTCTAGCTGAACTCCTGCTTGATCCAAACCTGACACCGACCGCTTTGCAAAGCGTCAAAGTAAAAGTCCTTGGACGACTCAAATCCAAACAAGACGACTTCGACTATATAGCGCAAAGAAACCTCAAAAAAATCCTCTTTGCAAACACACCCCTTGCCAATCCAGCAGATGGAACGAAAGAGAGCATAGAAGCCATTTCCCTTGAAGATGTCAAAAACTTCCTAGATACCCATCTCGTCCTTGCACGCACAATTGTGGCTTACGGCGGCGATGTCAATGAAAGCAGTGCAAAAGAGGAGCTTCCATCTGTTTTAAAGCTTTTAAAAAAAGGTTCAGACGCTACACTTCCTTTCTATGAAGCAAACGACAATGAAGAAAAACTTATAGAGCACAAAGAGACACAGCAAGCTTACATCTACTTCGGCTCTCCTTTTCATATGCGCTATGATGACGCCGAACTCTACAAAGCAAAAGTAGCTGCCTTTATTCTTGGAAGCGGCGGCTTTGGAAGCAGACTCATGGAAGAGATACGCGTCAAACATGGTCTTGCATACAGTGCATACGCACGCATCCATATAAACAAGTCCCACACCTACTTCAGCGGCTACATGCAAACAAAACTGGAGTCTCAAGAGGAGGCGTGGAAACTAAGTAAAAAAATCATAGAGGAGTTTGTCGCAAACGGCGCGACAGAGGAGGAGCTCAAACAGACAAAGCGCTTTTTGCTCGGCAGCGAACCGCTGCGTAACGAAACGATGAGCCAAAGACTTCACAAAGCATTTATGGAGTACTACAAAGGTTTTCCTCTTGGACACTCCAAAGAGGAGCTCAAAAAGATAGAAGCACTCGACTTGGCATCCCTCAATGCATTTATAAAAAAACATAAAGAGATAGAAAAACTTTCTCTTAGCATTGTGACAAAATAGAGTTTTAGTGCTATAATATTGAAATGCAACGAAAATAAAGGAGACGAAAAATGGGATTGTTCGGAAATGATTGTAGTAGATATGAAAAACGCATCGAAGAGCTTGAAAGAGAGAATGAATCACTTAAAGAGGAGGTTCGAAGACTTCAAGACCAACTGATGACACAAGAAGAACCTACCGAAGATGAAAAGCGTAAAGCCATTGATGAAATGGTAAAAATCTTACTTCAGGCATATGAAGATGGAGTCAAGTTTACCCAAAACATTTTGGAAAACAATGCCGAAGCACTCAAAGAGGCGACCCAACTCAACGAAAAAACGGCAATGCGCATAGACAACATTCAAGGGGAGCGTAATAACATAGAAAGCTCCATCGAGCAAGTAGCACAAGAGGCAGCCAACCTTGACAGCGGTGCGCAGACACTTAATGACAGCGTAACAAACATAGGGGAGATTATCAATCTCATCAAAGATATTTCCGACCAGACAAACCTTCTAGCCCTCAATGCCGCCATCGAAGCCGCACGTGCAGGTGAGCATGGACGTGGTTTTGCCGTCGTTGCCGACGAGGTGCGTAAACTTGCCGAGAGAACGCAAAAAGCGACCCAAGAGGTAGAGATAAGCATAGGACAGCTCAAACAAAACTCCAGTGAAATTCAAGATACGGCAGATATTTTCAGAAAATCGACCGAGAGTATCTATGAAACACTCAACAAATTTTTCGAACAAGCGGACTTTATCATTCAAAACTCCACCCGCATCAAAAACATCACTGCCAACATCTCCAACGAAATTGGTGTGGGTAACGGAAAAATAGACCATATTCTATTCAAACTCCAAGCCTACAATGCCTTCATCAACGGCAGACGCACCAACATGATAGATGAAAACAGCTGTCGATTTGGCAAATGGTTCAACTCACATGCAAAAGAGGTCATCAAAGATGATGTCAAAACCATCAACGACGTGACACGCTACCATGCATTGGTCCATCAAAAAGCAAGAGAAGCGGTCGATCTTTGGTTCGAGAACAAATACCAAGAAGCTGTAGAAGATATGAAAGAGGTCGAACACGCCAGTGAAACAGGCTTCCAAGAGCTATACCGCAGCATCGTACAGCATGAAATAAAAGAGTAGTATGGCATAATGCCATATTTTTGGGCGCTCTTAGCAAAAGAGCGTACCATATTCATATGAAAGAGCAGGACAGAAAGTTTCAAAAGCTCGGTATAAGCTGTGTGGCGGAGCTTGCATTGCAAATTCCGGTGCGTTATGAAGACTACCGCTTACACAGCGCACTCAAACCCCATACAAAAATGGTGCTTGACGCCACTATAAACACACTTCAGCGTACTCCCGCCTCTTTACAGCTTGAGCTCTTCGTACACAACTTCGCTCATACGCTCAAAGCTGTCCTCTTTCGACCAAAACCCTACATGCAACACCAATTTACTCCACAAACGCGCATGTACCTGTACGGTCTTATAGAGTGTAAAGGGGGTAGTTGCACTATGACGATGCCCAAAAAAGTCAGTGAGTCCAACATCGGTAAGATCGTTCCCTTTTACAAAAGCGCTCTGCGAAGCGATGTCCACAGAAAATTGGTGCATCAAACATTGACACTCCAAGCACTCCTTCAAGAGGGACTGCCAAAGAGAATTGCCCAAGCACTGCTGGAGATTCACTTTCCACAAAGTATGCCCCAAGAGCTGACACAGGAGCAAAAAAGAGCACTAAAATATACCGAGCTCTTTCTCTACATGCAAAAGATGCAAAAAAAAAGACAGCACTTCCCGGCAATTAGTGTCCATGCAAACTCCATTCAAAAGTGGATGCAAACCCTCCCGTTTGAGCTGACAGAGGAACAAAAACAGTGCATAGACTCCATTTGGCGTGATATGCAAAGCGGTTATGCCGCACGGCGTATGATAGTAGGCGATGTCGGCAGTGGCAAGACAATGGTCATCTTGGCAAGTGCGATGCTCAATGCTCCCAACCGCTCCATCTTGATGGCTCCGACAACCATCCTTGCAAATCAGCTCTATGAAGAGGCAAAAAAGTTTACTCCCTCACTCAAATGCATTCTTGTAACCAACAAAACCAAAAAAAAGCCACTGGATGCGTATGACCTCATCATCGGTACACACGCACTCCTTTACAGAGAGCTTCCTCAAGCTTCACTCGTTATGGTCGATGAGCAGCATCGCTTTGGCACCGCACAAAGAGCTATGCTTGCAAAACTGCTCCAAAGTGGGGAAAAGAAACCGCATTTTTTACAATTTTCGGCAACACCCATACCAAGAACACAGGCTATGATAGAATCCGCCCAAATAGATGTCTCTTTGATAACCTCGACACCCTTTAAAAAAAACATCACAAGCCGTGTCATTCACAAAGAGCACTTCCAAGAGCTTTTAGCACATATAAAACAAGAACGCGACAAAGGAAATCAGACTCTCATCGTCTATCCTCTTGTAGAGGAGAGTGATGCCATAGGCTACCAAAGCATCGAAGAGGCACGAGGGTGGTGGGAGCGAAATTTTGAGGGTGTTTATGTCACTCACGGCAAAGACAAGGAAAAAGAGGATGTTTTGCTGGAGTTTCGAGACAAAGGCTCCATTCTCATAGCTACAACCGTAGTGGAAGTCGGTATATCGTTGCCAAAACTCTCTACCGTCGTCATCGTCGG
>JALWLR010000081.1 GCA_027084065.1 Helicobacteraceae bacterium
TAGAGGTGTCTCGATCGAGTCCGAAAATTTTGATTCCAAGCCATGTTCCGAGTAAAAATGTCGTAGAGAGCATTAGCGCAGAGACTGTAACTCCGGCAGGTCCGACATCGACGATTTGCTGAAAGGTCAGTCTAAAGCCATAAAAAACAATGGCGAAGCGAAGAATTTTTTTCGCACTAAAAACAATACCTGTCTCCCATGAGCTTGGGAAGTGGTTATGCAGCGTGTTTGCATAGAAAATACCGATGACGATACCGACAACAAGTGGAGAGATTCCAAGTGCTTTGATGGGGCCAAGACCGGCTATGTAGGTCGCCGAAGCGGCAACGAGTGCGACAAAAATAATGCCGCTGATGGTTCCTTTTCTGTTTTGTGCTGAAAAAGGCATATGTCTCCTTTTGAAATAGATGCAGTTTTTTCATAAAAACTTCACTAAGTCTTTATAAAAAGCTGCATTTATGAGTTTTGGAAACGGAATTATAGCGAAATTTACGAAGTAGTGAAAATGTGTGGTTTATTTTTTTTAGTTCCGTTTCAGCTTGAAGCTGAAACGTACTACTTTTCTAGAAGGTCCGCTCGAGGGAAAATGAAGCGCGCTTTTCTGTATACCGAGATTTTTTCACTTGGTTTGCCGTTTTCATCAAGAGCATAGGCATGGATCGTGATCGGAATGATCGTATCGTCTCGTTTGTTATCGACAAGCATATCTTTTGTCGCAAGAATGACGATCTTTTTCTTTTTCACGTCAGGAGTGACGGTAAATGGTTTTTTCGGTCTCATGATGAAGATCTTACCGTTTACTTTGATGTCCGGTTTAACATCGAAGTAGAATTTCATCTTTTTGCTTTGCGTATTTTGTAGCAAGAATTTGTAGTTGTTCTCTACAATGAAATGGCAATCTTTATCAACTCCGAGTTTACATCCTCGTGGCTCTGTTTTAATTGTGTATGCACGGTTCTCTTTGTTGATGTTAAGGAGCATATACTCTTTTTTCCCTGCCATCATCGCCAGTAGTCCCATAACGATAAGCAAAACAACGACATAACCGATGATTTTCGGTCTGAGATAGTGTGTTTTTCCTTTGCGATAGAGTGTTTCGTATTCACTTGACCATTTGACAAGTGTTGGTTCATTGAATTTCGCCATGACATCCGTACAGGCATCGACACACTCAAGACAGTTGATACACTCAAGCTGTAAACCTTCACGAATGTCGATATGTGTCGGACATACTTTGACACAGCTTTCACATGCGGTACACAGGGCATCGTCGCCGTTTATGGCTTTGACCTCTTTTTGACTTTTTGCAAGTTTGTGGTGGTTTTCATCGTAGATTTTACCGCCTCTGTGCTCATCGTATATAGCCATGAGTGTGTGTTCATCGTAAAGAACAGACTGAACACGAGAGTAAGGACATACGTAGATACAGAAGTTCTCTTTGATGAAAACGATGTCGGCTACCAAAAATGCGGCAACACCGAGGACAAAACCTATCATTACCATATGTTCAGATGGGTTTTGGAGATATTTGAAAAAATCTTCCGGCGGTACGAAATACCACATAAAATCCGCTGCAGCGACAAGTGCGAGTAGAGTCCATAACAAAATGGCGATGACACGCTTGACTTTATTTTCAGGTTTTGACCAGTCCGGCTCTTTTTGTTTGTTTTTAATGCTTCGGCGTAGTTTGAGGAGTTTTGTCTCTATCAGGTCTCTGTAAACGACGCGAAAGATGGTCTGCGGACAGAACCATCCACAAAACATTCGTCCTCCAAAAACGGTCATACCGAAAATACCGATGAAAAGAATCATCAACAAAAACGGCATGAGGTAGAGTTCTTGCATGTCGAACTGGACAAATGCCAGATGAAGTTTCATTTTGTCGAAACTCAAAAGGAAAAAGTGATTGCCGTTTATTTTGATCCACGGCAATACCAACGAAATGATAGTGGCTATGATGTAAACTACATACCGTTTGGGTCTGTAGTGTGTTTTTTTCACTGTTTCAGCTTTGCTCATATATGTGCTCCCTCTTTGCATTGTTCGGTTTCATCAGGACATTGTATCCTATTTATGACATCCTCTTCACTTGTAACGACTCTTTTGGCGCTAAAAGCATCACCCGCCAGCTGCTTGAGCTCTCTTGATTCTATATAGTCTTTCAACGAGCTGCGACTCACTCCGAGGGTACGCGCCATCTCACTGACACTTTTACCCTCTTGAATGAAGCGCATGATCTCTTCGAGATAGACATCGAACTTCGAGCTTGATTTGCTGCCTTTGGGTCTGCCTACGCGCTTTTGTTTCGTTTTTTTGAAGAGTTGTCTGGCATTGTCTAAAAGACCCAGTACAAACATAGCGCTGCTTTGTTTGGATGCGACAATCGATTTTTCCACAAAATGGACGGTAATGTCGTTTTTAAACAGACAGCTAAATGCTTGTGCGATCTCTTCGACACTGTTGCCAAAAGTCCAGACATCCGCTACAAGCAGTGTCGAACCTGCATGTGAGCGGAAAAACTTCGTCGCTTCGAAATCTTCGGGTTCTTGATCTTTTTTCGGTGTATGGTCGATGAACTTCTCCGAGATCTCAATGCCGTTTGCAAGTGCATACGACATAATTGATTTGAGTTGTTCGTAAGCACCTTCGAAATTTTTATCTGGTCGAATGTAGGCAATGGCCATGAACGATAAAACCTCACAAAATTTTTATTTTCATCGTCATTATAGCGATCTATGACGATAAAAGTCAATATAAAATGCTTAAAATTCGTCAATTTGATGGGAATGTGATAAACGCAAGAGAGATTCAAAAATCTATTATGAAGTGCAAAGCCGTTTTTAGATAAAATGCCTACTATAAACTCAACAAAAAGTTACTGCTTATGGATGCCAAAGACTATCTTTTAGAAACTATTAAAAAACGTCCCGTTATTATCGACGGTGCCATGGGAACGCAGCTGCAACAGCGGCATGAACAGATTCCTCCTGAAGCATGGGAGGGAAATGAGGGGTGCAACGAGCTGCTTAACGTTACCGCTCCCGACATTATGCGCGACATTTTCAAAGCCTATCTCACTGCCGGAGCAGATCTTATCACGACCAATACTTTTGGCTCTTTTTCATGGGTACTTGATGAGTATGGCATAGGCGATCGCGCTTATGAGCTCTCCAAAGCAGGAGCTGCACTTGTTAGAGAGATGTGTGATGAATTTTCTACTTCGGAACATCCCCGTTTTTGTCTTGGAAGTATAGGACCGGGAACGAAACTTCCCTCTTTGGGGCATATCGAGTATGACGAGATGTTTTCAGGCTACAAAGAGGCGTGTTTGGGGCTCATAGATGGTGGTGTAGATGTTTTCCTTCTAGAGACTTGTCAAGACCCGTTGCAGATAAAAGCGGCACTTCATGCCTGTGAAGCGGCAAGCAAAGAGCGAGACAAATCCATTCCTATTATGGTTTCGGTCACGATAGAGCTTAGTGGAACGATGCTTATTGGGACGGATGCGCAAACAATTGCGACGATTATGGAGCCTTTTGACATCATCTCGCTGGGATTTAACTGTGGAACAGGACCGGAGCAGGTGGAAAAACATATCAAGACACTTAGCTCTTTGTGGGGCAAGCCTATAAGCGTACATGCAAATGCAGGTTTGCCGCAAAACAGAGGTGGTTACACCTACTACCCAATGGGTCCAGAAGAGTTTGCCGACAAGCAGGAGAAGTTTCTTGAATATGACGGAGTGAGTTTTCTAGGCGGATGTTGCGGTACGACGCCACAGCATATCCGTGCGCTGGTTGATAGAGTAAGTTCCAAAACGCCCAAAGCGGCAAGCGGCTCTCAGCCAAAAGCTCTTGCATCGCTTTTTAACACTGTACCGCTTAAACAGGATCCTCCACCGCTGCTTATAGGGGAGCGCAGCAACGCAACTGGTTCGAAAGCCTTTAGAGAGCTGCTTTTGGCGGAGGACTACGAGGGGACTCTTAGTGTAGCGCAGCAACAGGTACGAGCAGGTGCCCATGTCCTTGATGTCTCGGTCGGATTTGCCGGACGAGATGAAAGTAAAGATATGAAAGAGGTAATGAGCCGCTACGCGCAAAAAATTCCTCTCCCTCTTATGCCGGACTCCACACAGGTCAAAGCACTTGAAATCGCACTGAAGCAAATAGGCGGCAAACCTATTCTCAACTCGGTCAACCTTGAAGATGGTATAGAGAAGTTCGATGCCGTTTGTGAACTTGCCAAGAAGTTTGGGAGTTCGCTTGTTTGTCTCGTTATAGATGAGATAGGCATGGCAAAGAGCATCGAGCGTAAACTGGAGGTGGCAGAGCGCATCTATGAGCTTGCAACTAAAAAGCATGGCATTGACCCAGAAGATCTCGTTTTCGATCTGCTTACTTTTACACTTGGTAGTGGCGATGAGGAGTACAGAGATGCCGGCATCAACACTATAGAAGCAATCCGTGAGTTTACACGCCGCCATCCAGAAGTGGGTACTACACTGGGGCTTAGCAATATCTCATTTGGTTTGGATAAAGATGCCAGACCTTACCTTAACTCCGTTTTTTTACACCACTGCTTGGAAGCGGGTTTAAGTTCGGTCATTATCAACGTTAAACATATCATTCCGCTGAGTCGCATGAGTGAAAAAGACATCGAAGTTTGTGATAACCTCATTTTTAACCGCAGCGAAAATGCGCTTTTTGAGTTTATCGAGCACTTTAGCAAAAAAGAGGCAGTCGATAGCGAGGCTGAAGATGAGGAGTATAAAAAGCTCAGCGATGAAGAGAAGATCAAAAAGCTTTTGATGGATGGAGACAAGGAGCGTATGATCCCGCTTGTCGAGGAGGTGCGACACAAGATACCTCCGGAAAAAATCGTCAATGAGATTTTGATAGATGCTATGAAGGTTGTAGGCGAGCTTTTTGGAAGCGGGCAGATGCAGCTACCGTTTGTTTTGCAGTCGGCTGAGACGATGAAAGCGACGGTGGATTATCTCAACCCCTATTTACCGAAAGTGGAAAAAGAGGTAGATACCACATTGATTCTTGGAACGGTCAAGGGGGATGTACATGATGTCGGTAAAAATCTTGTTGACATCATTCTCTCCAATAACGGCTACAAAGTGGTCAATCTCGGTATTAAAGTCGAACTGGATGATTTTATCAAGGCTTTCAAAGAAAAAGGGGGCAGTGCTATTGGGATGAGTGGTTTGCTTGTGAAATCTACGCAGGTCATGAAAGAAAACCTAGAAACACTTGCCAAAGAGGGGATAGACGTGCCGATTTTACTTGGTGGAGCGGCGCTTACGCGAACGTTTGTCGATGATTTTTGCCGCCCTATCTACAAAGGCCCTATCTTTTACTGTCGCGATGCTTTTGACGGGGTTACCGCGATGAGCCGTATAGAGCAGGGGAATTTCGACATACGCATTCGTCCCAATGACGGTACGGGTGGAGGCGAGAGTAAACCAAAAGAGGAGGTTGTCATCCCGCCTCTAAGCGAGATAAAGATGCCAAGTAGAGATATAGATATACCCACACCACCCTTTTGGGGACGAAAAAAACTTGAACTTACAGAGCAGCAAAAGGAGCTGGCATTTAACTGGATCAACCACAAGATGCTTTTTAAACAGCGTTGGGGGTATGGTTCGAAAGGGATGGACAAAGAGGAGTACAAAAAATTTGTCGATGAGGTTCTATGGCCAAAATTCTATGAACTCAAAGAGCTCTTTTTGAAAGAAAATCTCTTTGAACCTACTATCGTTTACGGATACTGGCCTTGTCGTAGTGACGACACGACGCTGCTTGTTTTTGACGAGAGTGAAGGATGGGTCAGTGATGCCGATGCCAACCGTGAGCCGCTTGAGGAGGTTATAGGGCGTGCCATAAAAGAGTTTACCTTCCCAAGACAGCGCAAAAAACCCTACAGAGCTCTGAGTGATTACTTTAGAAGCGATCGTCATGATGTCGTGGCTTTTACATGTGTGAGTGCAGGAAGTAAAATAAGCGACTTCGAGCGGCAGTTTTATGACAAAGGAGAGTACAATACCTACTATCAAATTCACGGTCTTGGCGTCGAGCTTGCCGAAGCACTTGCCGAAATGGTACATAAGCAGATACGGATGGATCTTGGTATTTTACAAGAGGATGAGGGAGCGACATTGGCAGATGTGCGGATGAATCGCTACAGGGGAGCACGTTACTCCTTTGGATATGCCGCATGTCCAGATTTAGAACTTAATCGTCCGCTTTTTGATCTGCTTCGACCTGAAGAGTATGGTATAGAGTTAAGCGAAACATACCAGATTCACCCAGAGCAGTCTACATCGGCGATAGTCGTTCATCATCCCGAAGCGACATACTACAATGTTTAGAAGATTAGACTTTGATGTCTAAAAGATGAAGCGGCGCTGACTCTTTTTCCTCTTTTTTCTCCGTCGCTTTTTTTTGTGCTTGGAGATTTTCT
>JALWLR010000082.1 GCA_027084065.1 Helicobacteraceae bacterium
GGTATATCGGAGCAGACAATCGCTTTCTTTGCACTGGCGATTTCTTGAAGTGCCAGAGAAAATCCTTCAGATCTTGGTGCAATGACAAACAAATCCATTTCAGCAATAAAGGCTTCTATTTTTGAGCAAACTCCTAAAAAATGAATTCTATTACCTACACCAAGTTTATCAGCTAATTTTTTAAGCTTTAGACTCTCATCCGTTTCTTTGCCGGCAATATAAAGTTCATAATTTTTCAAATACACCAAAACTCTTATGATTTGATCGATTCCTTTACGTCTACTAATTCCTCCTGCAGAAGCAATCGTTCCGATTTTTATCTTATTTTTATTAGCCGGTAAGCTAAGTGTAGAACCTTTTTTTGGAGTTTCTATCTGGCTAACACCATTATAAACATAAGTTAATTTTTTATTATGCCATATTTCTTGATAATATGCGACGGCATCTTTAGAAAGGGTTACGACACGATCATGCTTTGATGTAACAAGATTCCATAACTTAACCATCCAGAATGCTTTCAATCTTCCATATGCAAAAGTCAATTCTTCTTTAGCATAACTATGTAGTGTTGTGACTGTTTTTGATTTTTTAATTTTATTTTTATGGTACCATACGTATGCATCTGCCATTATTGTATGAGAGTGGATAATGTCAAACCTGTCAAAATCAATCTCATCCCTAAAGGCAATCTTGTGTGTTGGAACATTAAAATGAAGTTGTTCTCTATCGGGAGATTTGAAGTAAAACAGCTCTATCTCATGTTCATTTTGCAAAGTTTCTACAAGTTGATGCACCACCTTGATTGGGCCGCTTTTTATCAAAGAGGGAACTATATAAGCTATTTTCATATCTCACTATACCTCAAATGCCGATTTAGTCGGCAGTATCTTTTCAAAAGCGTCCCAAAGGATTTTTTTTGCTTCTAAAAAATCTTCGGATGTCTGTATATCTTCACTGTCATTAAGACATACCATAGAATACTTACCTGAAAGAATGTTTTGAGTAATCTCACCGCTACGAAGTTTTTCCATACTCATTGTTATATACTTGGTATCTTGCATTGAAATAGGAACAAATTCTCCTTTTACCAATTGCCAGTAGCGAAAAAGATACTGATTGACATCATTACAATTACGAAATTTCGAAGCGGATGTTTTTTCTAACACCTCTTTCTCTTTTAACCATATCTCTTCAAAAGTTGATTTTAAAAAAGGCTGTGGCATATGCGGATCGACAAAACCGGTAAATCTAGACCACGGAAGCAATGCGACATTTCTTAAAAGATCTTTTCCGTAAATTGGATTAAACCATTTGCCAAAATGTTGCTTAAGAAATTTTTTTTTATTAAAATGCTTATTAAGGATTTCAAGATTATTTAAGATGAAGTGCCCCACTCCGGAAGAAGAGGAAAGAGCGTTAAATATTAGAGAATCACAAGGAAGGTCATTTTGAAAAAAACGATCTTTGGTTATTGGTTTTAAAATGAAAAGATCATCATTAAAAAATACAAACTTTTCTGCAAGCTCAGGAATTCGATGTTGATTTATTTCCAATGGATGAGAATTAAAAACAGGCAAATATTTTTCTTCAATATATTCTGCATGGTTGACTATATTTATCTTTGGGTGATTTATATTAAGCCATGTCGGCAGATGTCCCCAGGTAACAAAATGAATTTTTCTTACCCATGGTGTGAAGGCCTCAAAAGCCCGAAAAATATAGCGTAAATTATTCCAGTCTCTAAATCTAATCTCACTTTTATCTCCACTATCTATTTTTGAATATTGTTTCAATTCTTCCTGCCACTTTGGATCACTACCATCTACCCAAAGCATCACAAAATCTATCATTTTTTACTCCTACTAGCGATCATCTACTTAGTGTCACTTTTTTGTCTTTCACTTCAAAAATCTTATCACACCCATCAATAGTAGAGTGTCTATGCGCTATAATGATCAATGTTTTTTCTTCGCTAATTTTGTAGATAGTATCCATAATCTTTTCTTCCGTCTTTGTATCGAGTGCCGAGGTCGCTTCATCGAGAACCAAAACTTCCGGATTTCCATAAAGAGCGCGTGCAATGCCCACACGTTGCTTCTGCCCTCCACTAAGTTTCAATCCATTCTCTCCTACTTTAGTTTCCAATCCCTCATGCTGTGTCTTTAAAAAATCCCAAATCTCAGCCTGCTTAAGAACTTCAATAATTCTCTTTCTATCCATCTCTTTTTCCATAGCGACATTTTCGGCAATAGTACCGTCAAATAGATATATTTGCTGTGGAATATAACCTATCTTACGTCTCCATGAAATGAGATTTTTATCGTTAAGCAGTGTGCTGTCTACTCGGATCTCCCCATTTTGAGGTCGATAAAGTCCTATAATTATATCTACCAATGTACTTTTCCCTTCTCCACTTTTCCCAATAAAAGCGACCTTCTCTCCTTTATAAATTTCTAACGATACATCTTGGAGAATGATTTTATTGGGTTTATAGGAAAACGAAACATTCTTTACCTCGATAATTCGTTTAAATTCAACAGGTTCATTCCCAAGCTCTTCTCTGCTAGCCATTATTTCATTATATACTATATCTAGTGATTTTAGATGAAATGCTATAGTGTTATATCCTCCCAGTATTCTATGAAATGAAGGGAGTAATCTATACATTCCCAAAACAAAAATAGACAAAGTACCAAAAAAAACGGATATATCTTTATGTGTTGAATATACAAAGTAAGTAACAACCATCACAACAATGGAAAAACCGATTGCCTCAAGCAATAATCTTGGCAAATTAGAAAAGGTGTCATTTAAAATAAAAGTCTTAGTATAAACTGATCCAACCTGAGAAAACTTGTCTGTAATTTTATCTATTTCATGATGAAGCTTGATAATTTTAAAATTCCCAAATGTCGCTTGAATCAATCTATAGAACTCTTTCTCTTTTTTTGCTCGCTCTTTTCCAAGGTAGCGAATATATTTTGAAACAGTTTTGATGAGTAAAAGTCCGATTAAAACTAAAATAATCGTCAAGGTAATTGCAATTTTCCAATTGACATACAATAAAATTGTATAAATCAGTATAATAACAAAAACCTCACTAAGCATAAATAAAAAAGCTGTGAGCAAGTCGGTAAAATTATTTACTTCACTTACAATCGTCTTTACCATTTCCGAGCTGTTACGCTCTATGAAATTTCTATAAGGCATAAGTAAATAACCTCGAAAAATTCTATGCGCTATAGAGTAGAATCTTCCTTTAGAAAAGCGCGCCAATAAATAAACATATCCTAAATTGGCCACGGCTCTAAAAAGATAATAAAAAGATAAAATCAAACCAAAAACAACTATAAAATCTATCTCGTTTTTAAAATGAAAATAATCATATGCTCTTTGTAGATACTGATATTGATGAATTTTTGAAAAGTCACTTGCTATCGACACAAATGGCATAATAGCTGATATTCCTACAGTTTCGATAATAGATACAAGAAGAGAAAAAGCAAATAGAATCAGTAAGAAGCGCTTATCATTCTGAGTCAATATTTTATTTAATTTATTGAAAAAAGATTTCATGCCACACTTTCTAAAAGTTTATTAATGTATGATGTAAAAATATGAAAATTTTTGAAATATTCTATGTATTCTGCTTTAGAAAATTGAAAGAATTATATGCCATAATAGATAAAAGAATAAAAATTTCTAATCACATTCTATAAATCATTTTCTATTTTTTTCTATTTTCCAGCTCATAAAAATAATTCGTAGCCTCTACGAAGCCATCTACACTTCCACAGTCAAAACGACGACCAATAAACTTGTATGCTAGCACTTTTTCCTCTTTCGCCAGATGCAAAAGTGCATCGGTTATTTGCACTTCTCCACCTTTTCCCGGAGGTGTCGTACGGAGTACGTCAAAAATTTCCGGAAGAAGTATATAACGTCCAATAATGGCCAAATTACTCGGTGCTTCTTTGGGGTCCGGTTTTTCAACCATATCAGTTACACGGTAAAGCCCTTTTTGTATCTCTTCTCCGGCGATTACACCGTATTTATGGGTTTCCTCTTTTGGAACCTCTTCAATGGCGACGATGCAATGTTGCGGAAACTTTTCTGAAAGAGCGACCATTTGAGATAAAACGCCCTCATTTTTGTTCTCACAAAGATCATCCGCCAAAATAACGGCAAAAGGCTCTTCGCCTATCAACGTTTCACCGGTCAAAATGGCATGTCCAAGCCCTTTCATCTCTCTTTGTCTGGTATAGGAGAATGTACACTGTTCGATGACTTGTCTAATCTCTTTTAAAAAATGCTCTTTGGATGTCCCTTTTATTTGATGTTCCAGTTCATAGGAAATATCGAAATGATCCTCAATCGCTCGTTTCCCGCGACCGGTCACTATAGCCATCGTGTCACATCCTGCTTCTATGGCTTCTTCGACACCATACTGAAGCAAAGGTTTTGTAAGAACAGGCAGCATCTCTTTTGGAATCGCCTTTGTAGCAGGTAAAAAACGTGTCCCATACCCTGCTGCAGGAAATAGACACTTGCGTATTTTTTTCATCTGTGCACTCTATCCGTCATATGAATTTTGCATGTATTTTACCATAAAAAAGTACCGAAATTTCTAAATACATTTTTAAGCTTTTTTTCAACTTACAGTGATATAATTTCAGCACAAATTTAAACGCTTCTTTGCGTCTAAATTGGGGTATCGCCAAGTGGTAAGGCAACTGGTTTTGGTCCAGTCACTCGGGGGTTCGAGTCCCTCTACCCCATCCATTCTATATCGCGGAGTAGAGCAGTTCGGTAGCTCGTCGGGCTCATAACCCGAAGGTCGCTGGTTCAAATCCAGCCTCCGCAACCAATCTTCACATACTGGGGTATCGCCAAGTGGTAAGGCAACTGGTTTTGGTCCAGTCACTCGGGGGTTCGAGTCCCTCTACCCCATCCACTCCATAAAAAACGGAAATCATTACATGCAAGACAATTTAGATGCTACTACAATTTTTGTTCGAACAGCTGTTTTCCTAGTTGTTCTCGCACTTTTTTTCTTTATTCTTAAAAGTGACAAAAAGAAGAGTTAACGAAAACTCGTTCTTTTTATGGGCGGTTTATACTTTGGATCTTTTCCTTCTATTGTCCATAACTCTTTTGCCTTTGCACTCAATGTTTTGAAAAAGTCATCCTCAATCAACTCAAAATCTGGAAAAGTCTCTTTTAAAAGCTTTTTTTCTTCCTCTATCGTCAATACTTTTTCAAAAATCGGAAGCGGCACTTTCGTACCTCTTTCCAGGTTTGCAATATGCCATAATCCCAAAAAACGCTCACTGTAAAAACGAAGCACCCGCGCACTGTACTCTTCAAAATCTTTCAGTCCCTGTGCAGCATAAAGATCGATAATAAGCGTTACAACACTTTTAAGGTGTGGAAAAGGAACCATAGAAAAGAGTTCTCTTGATACACTCTTACCATATGTGTGTTCTGCACCGAGAAAAATACGACATCCCCCTTCAACATCCCCAAAATTGTTCGTTTTGAGTCCTATTAGCCCTATATCGGTATGCCTGTGTCGTCCACATCCTTTAGCACATCCGCTAAAACCGACATAAATAGAGTGCTTTTCAATCAGCTCTAGCGGTAGGTATTTCGTGTCGCCTTTAATACTCCACACCGCATAAGGACAAAGGTTACCGGCACATGCAACAACGGTGGAACTGTTTGCCTTTGAGCTAAAAGGTACACTTGAAGTCTCTAACCCTATGATGTAGATATTCTGATCCATTCCAAAGCGAATTTGCGCTTCATGCTCTTTGGCAAACTCCGCTATCATAAGCATCTCGTTTGTATCCAATTTACCAAAATCGGTCTGATAGCAGTAGGCGTACTGTCCGTTTCGAAGCTGTACATACTCTCTAAATCCACCCTTTTGAAGTAAAAGTTCTCCAGCATTTTCGAACTCTCTACCATAGTACTCGGCTATGAGAGATTTCAGCGTCCCCATACCATGTTCTTCTATAAAATAAAATAGTCGTGTTTTACTTCTGGAGTATCGTGAGCCATGATTGTAAAAAGTTTCTAAAAAAGCCTTGTAAAAAGGTAGAAGCTCATCCTCTTGCAAAAAGATGTCGGCATCTTGTGCGGTTTCGGTATTTTTCCCGCCCATATACACATTAAAACCATAAAATCCATTCTTCTTCGCCAATGCAAAATAGATGTCGTTTGCAAAAAAGGAGGTTACGTTTGTCTCATTACCGGAAATACCTATCGATACCCGTCTTGGCAACATACCGACATATTTTGGATTTTGGATTATGTACTCCTGCATCTGCCGAATGAAGGGGTAGCACTCAATTCGAGAGTCTTCAAGTAACCCATCGTAAACATCTGTCACGATATTGCGAACATTATCGCCAAAACTCTGCCACGTCGTCAAACTTGAGAGTGCATTGACCTTTTTCCATATTTCCAGTACATCGTCGGCATAGACATCATGCAGCTGAATGCCGCAACGAGCCGTAAGAATGATACTTAGGTCATACTCCTTGACAATCTCTGCCAAAGCTATAAAGTCTTCAAGCTCTATGCGTCCACCGGCAACGCGAATGCGTATGGTAAATTCATCTTCCAAAAATTCGGTATTGAAAATACCGAAATCCTGCAGATAGTATCTGTCTCCCTCTCCAAGATTCTCAAAATCAAGTGTTTCGAACTCTTTTAAATAATACTCGTATGGTTTCAAACGGGCTTTGTAGGTTTCTCTTTTATTGAGTTTTTTCTCTTTGAGGGATTCCATTTATTTCTACCTTTTTATATAATTTTAGCATTATACTCTCTTTACAAAGTGAAACTATAAAATAAAAACAGAAACAAAAAGTCTCAAAAAAATCTAAGCACTACTGCTGTTTTGTTGATTTACGAAGATGCGAAACTGCTCTTTGTCGACAGCTTTTGAGTACAAATACCCCTGCGCCATGTTACATGCAAGATCACGCAAAATCTCCTCATGTCGTTTTGTTTCAACCCCTTCAGCTACCGTCTCTTTGGAAAAACTTTTTGCTATGTTTATTATAAGTGTAACGATTTTTAAATCATCTTCGTCTTTGTCTATGTCTTGAACGAAGCTTTTGTCTATTTTGAGTGTATCAAATGGAATCTGCTTCAAGTAGTTCAAAGAAGAATACCCCGTTCCAAAATCATCTAACGCTATACGAAAACCTAAAGATTTAATCTCTTTGAGTGTCTTTTTGGTAAATTCAGCATCTTCCATCGAAACGGTTTCAGTTATCTCTATTTCTATTTTAGAGGGGTCTATAGGGTGTGTCTGTAGAAGTTCTTTCAAATAATCTATAAAATGAGGGTCATAAAACTCCCTTCCGGAGATATTTACCGACAGATAAAGCTTACTAAGAAGCGGATCTTGTTGCCACTGTTCCAAAGACTCAAAGCTTCTTTTTAATATATAATGATCAAGTTCTATAATAAGATCACTCCGCTCGGCAACGGGTATGAATGTATCTGGAAAAACAAAACCAAGTTCTGGATGATTCCACCGTACAAGTACTTCGGCACTCTCGACTTTGAGTGTCTCAAAGTTGAGTTTTGGTTGAAAATAAAGAAGAATTTCATCTCTTTTTTG
Source organism: Helicobacteraceae bacterium (assembly GCA_027084065.1). Taxonomy (GTDB): domain Bacteria; phylum Campylobacterota; class Campylobacteria; order Campylobacterales; family Sulfurimonadaceae; genus S012-15. The sequence continues at coordinate 7,640 of JALWLR010000082.1, forward strand.
TAAAGACTCTTGAAGATAGTGGGCAATCGTATTGTAACGTTCAAAACGCTCTTTCATCTTTTCATCAAAAAACCGATAACGATTTTTCCCCTCTTTTTTGGCTTCATACATCGCCAAATCGGCATTGGTCAAAAGATCCTCAACCTTTTCACTGTCATCTGGATAGATGCATATCCCAATACTGCATGTAACGAAAAATTTCACACCCTCCACTTCATATTCGGTTGCGATTTTTTCTAAAATCTGCTCGGCGTAGGCGCTCAACTCTTTTTTAGATTCGAAGTTTTCAACAATCAAGACAAACTCATCCCCACCTATGCGAAAAATATCCGAAGTTATGTTCAAAGCGACAAGTGCTTTGGCAAGCTGCATTAAAAATTCATCACCAAAGGTATGACCGTAGGAGTCGTTTATAAACTTAAAATCATCTATGTCTATAAAAACAACACCAAAACGCTTCTGTTGATTTTTGGCAAGCTCTTTGAGTCTCATTTGAAGCGCATAGCGGTTGGGTAAAGCAGTCAGCGGATCATGATAAGCAAGAAACTCCACCTTTTTCTTCGCTTCGACCTCCTCTGTTACATCCAGAGCGATACCTATGAATTTCTCTTCCTGTTTTGTCTTTCTGTATTTGATGATAATTTTTAAATACTTTGTCTTTCCATATATTTGAAACAGATAAACATTCTCAGCCGATATACCGCTTTTTTGAACACGCTCAAGCATCGCCAAAAAACGGTTTCGCTCTTTTTCTTCGAAATAGGACAAAAAATCTTCCCATTGCATTGCTACGCTTGCATCGACTCCAAGTGTCCGATAAAGCTCGTCACTACAAGAGAACTCACCGGTTTGAAGATCATACTCCCAACTACTTAAATGAGCAATTTTTTGTGCTTCTTGTAAATGTTTTTCTTGAATATATATTTTTTGGAAATTCTCTTTTATGGCTGTAAGCATTGTGTTTATCGACTTTGTAATCGTATGGATCTCTTTAAAGCTATCAGGAGCCCCTATCTTTCTTATGTGAGAAAGGTCAATGTTTTGCACCCTTGCCGCTAAAACGTCAATAGAGGAAATTTTACTGTAGAGATAGTACAAAATAAATGCCAAAAAGAAAAAAAACGCAACAATTATGAAAATTCCAGCCGTTTGATAGCGCTTCCAAAAGACATCTTTAAAGACAAGCCTGTATTTAACTTGAAGATACCCAACCGTCTTTCCCTGATACTGCAACGGATATACAAGCATACCATCTTTGGCATTTTTTGCATGTGGCAACTCTTTGACAATGCGGATCTGCTCCACCTCTTCTACATTTTCTTTGATGGAGTTCAAAAGAGTCTGCAGAGAATCATCGAACTCGAAGTAAAAAAGATTGGCAATTGTATCTATATTGTTGCCGATGATTTTTTCAACATACTGCTCTTCTATTTTTGTAATTTTTTGGTCTATGAGTTTTAAATTGAAAAGAAAAAAGATTATAAAAACCGTAATAATCGAAACAATAGCGGCAAGAACGATATTTTTTAAAGAAAACTCAATTTTCATAAAACTTCGCAACCTTATAAATAATCGGATTGAACTCTACACCGACAATTTTTAGATTTGTCGCATTGAGAAGCGGTACGACTTTTGTCCCTATCTGGAGTGTAACAACACTGTAAGAAACACCGTTTGGATATAAAGAAAAAACGATACGTTTGTTGTTTTTAATTTTATCAAAAACCCTCATACCATACTGTTTTGAGCCGACAATAACATAAGCAGTCGGTACACTCTTTAAAATATGAGGAGAAAGAAGCGTTTTTACATTGTAACCATAGAAGTTTTTTTTCATCAAAGAAGCGAATGCTTCAGCCTCTTTAGAAAACCCTTTATCGTAGTAAACATGAATTGTAATCGTTTTGGAAGCAGTGTCGACTTTTTTAGGAAGATTTTTATCAAGCATAATGATTTTTGGAAAAACCTTCGACTCCATCAAAAGAAGATTTCTGTCTATCTCTGCCGTTGCAGAAACATTTAAGAGTAGAAAAAAGCTTAATAAAGCAAATATTTTTTTCATCAAAAATTCTTTCTCATACTTACGAAAAACTCTCGTCCCGTCTGAGGCACTTTTGCCTCGATAGGAACAAACATATAACGCCCAAACATAATGTCGGTAGGCTCAATCCAATAGTAATTTTTTCTGTTTGTCAAATTCTTCACACCTGCTTGAAATACAAAATCATCCTTTTCATAAGTCAGTGTTTCATTGAGGCTAAAAAGAGCATCCACATCTTCAATATAAGCAGGAGCCTTTATTTTATCTCCATAGTTAAATGAGGTAAGCAGTACGACTTTTTTATATTTATAAGAAAAATAACCGTTTAGAAGATCTGTACGGTTACCAAGCCAGGGATTGTAAGTAGATTCATTTTTGTTGTGACTCCATGAAAGGTAGAGCTCATTTTTTTCAAAGAATTTTTTATAACTCAGCTCCAATCCTTTGAGCGTAATTTCTCCCATATTTTTATATATGCGTTTGCCCGTGCTCGTATCGTAATAACGGTCTATAGCATCTTTATTTTTACCATAATAGAGATTGAGTTTGAGTTTGTCACTTCCAAAAATCTCGGCTAAATACTGCAGCTCCACCATATCTATCGTTTCGGGGTCAATATCGGGATTACCGTTGAACTCAGCTGCCGTTTGGGCGTAAAGCTCTACCCATGAGGGTGCACGAAAGGAGTGATTGTAAAGCAGTTTCGATGTTTGCTTACTTGAAAAGTTGTAAACCATTCCCGCCTTGTAAGAGCTTTTAAAACCAAAGTCGTTATAGTGATCGAACCTATACCCCAATACAAAAGAAAAATCATCCCTCAATGTTACCAAATCCTCCACTGCAGCTGCAACCGTTGTTCGGTGGATGCCCTCTTTAATAATATTGTTCGTCCCTCGCAGTTCCTCTCCATATGGTCCAAGATTTAGTGCATTTTGTGTATTTCCAAGTGCTTCGACATACTGTTTGTAGTAGGTATTGTAAGGTTTTGTGTATTTTGCGTCTATTTGGAAAATAAGATTATGTGTCTCTGTCATATACTTGAAGTTACTTTTTAAAAAATACTCCGCTTCATGAATCATCCCACCGAAAATCAAGTCTTTAGAAGGATCGTTCGTCGGCTGGACATCATAAGGAATAGTGCGAAACTCCCCATTCCACATGTAGTTCTTATACCCTATATCCGTTTCCAGTTTTAAAGATGGCATAAGGTAGTCGCCATAATGCAACCGGGCATACATATGACGAAGCTCTACATCTTTGTCATCTTTAAGTGTCGGAACACGGCTGATGCCGAAAAAGTCACCTTTTATATAATCTTCCAAACGAAAATCAAACATATACTCACCATTTTTTACACTTAAGCCGACACCCTGATTCTTCTCATGTGCATGTGCCTCTCTTGCATCTCGAAAAGGCATAGCGCCGTGAGATTGCAAATCTATGCGCATAGCCGTTGGTGCCTTTAGACTTGGATGAGAAGCGGAGTAGTGTGCATCAAGCAAAATTGTGTAGGCATCTTGACGTATGTTTTGAAAATAGGTAGCTTCATAGCTATTGAGTGTCGAGATGTAACCCGTAAGCTGGTTTTCGCTCAAATCATCTCGTGTTATAACGTTTAAAACACCCAAAAAAGCGTTACTGCCATAAAGGATGGAATCAGGTGATTTAGTAAACTCTATACGCTTGACAAGAGCAAGCGGAAAATTATAGTAGTAAAACTGATTGGAGTAGAGATTGTTCGTAACATCGACACCGTTTATAAGCACTTTGATTTTGTCTCGGTAAGAAGATTTCATTCCTCTTACTATTATCTGCTTTTTCCCACTTGAGGTCATCGACGTCTCTATACCGGGAATAAACGGCAATATGTCTATAAGACGCTTATATCCGGTTTGACGAATAAAATCCTCTTTCAAAACAGTCACGGTTGCCGGTGTTTTATCAAGATTGAGTTTTGTAGCCGTAGCTATTTCACTAGCTTCGTTGAGCGACTGTAAAAAATCATCCTCAATAGCTCCTCCCTCCACATTTCCAGCAAAGCAGAGTGTTGCACAGAGTGAAAGAAGCAGCCTTCTTCGCATCTTAAATTCCTTACTCATTGAGTTTATTGCAATATTATAGTGCAATCCAATTTAATTTTTTTTATAAAACAGAATATTTGAACCTTTTTTTGTAACTTGGTTCTTAGACCTGTACCTTTCGACCCAGTTTTTCCTCAACCGAAGCGATTTTTCCATCCAGTCTATGACTACACCCTTTTCGAATATCGAACTTCAAAGCACTGTATACCCGCTCACAATCCTTTAGCTGCTCATATGCCAACGCTATTATCTCCAATGCCTCTTGCATACTTTGTGTCTCAACGACAGTTCCCATAGGTGTGAGTTTATATGATACACCCTTTGCATCGATAGCATCGATGATCTTACTTACCTGCTTGGAAACACTTGCACCCTCCCTACAATCATCTGATGTCGGAAACATCGAAAACTCCATCAATACACTCAGCATAAAGACTCCTTTTTTTACTTAATTGTACCGAAAATACAACTTTTTATAAAGCTACCATCTAACTCCAAAGGCATGACTATAGTCGAAAATCCCTCCTCTTTAGAGCTCTGACATAGCGTAGAAAAGGCATCTTCATCCTCAACATACGAAGTATCGTACTCGGCATTCAAAGCCGGTTTTTGCATCTGCACAAAAGGAAAATAATAGCGGCAGTTATGCAGTTCATGACAACTCTCATTCAAAGAAAAATCAAAAAAATGCACCAACTCTTCCACCTGCAAAGCATCGTTTTTCAAGCCGCTTAGCAGCCCTCTTCGCCTTGCTTCGACATTGAGAAACTGATTGAAATAGAGCTGATCGTAGTAGGTCAAATCAAACCCCGTATCATTGTTAAAACCATCGACGTTATCTGCTTCAATCGCATCGCACCCTTTAGAAGCAGCCAAATCCATACGGCGCTTCATTATCTCTCGAACATTTTCGTCACGTATATCAAGCCACTTTTCATCCTCCCATCCGTCAAGCCCTTTTCCAAGAACTTCAGAAGGAAACAATCCGGCATCTTCTCTCCAACTCTCATAACTACCGGCACTGAAATAGCAAACGACCTCTTTATCTTTTGCATGTAACTGCTCAATCGTCGAAGCATTGACATCAAACAAATCGACATCGTAAATCTCTGCCGGGACATCCTTTTTTATCTCATCGCTAAGCTGCCAATACCAGCTATATGGCTGCTTCCACTGCAGCACTTTGGATGTAACGTTACTCAAAGCACCGATTTTTGTAAATACAAACTCTTCTTTCCCATACAAAGATGGCTCAAGCATCGTCGAATCATCTACACTACAGCCGTCACATTCCACCCTATCACGATTGAGCGACCAAAAAGAGAAAAGCCGCATACCACGCATTACGGCATAGTCACGCAATTTCGAAAAATCGGATCGATACATAAACTCGTTTTCGACATCGTTTTGTCCTATCATACTCACAGCACCCAAAAAACCGTAACAATTTCCCTCTTCATCCTTGTACTTTGAGGGTAAAATATCTTTTAGCTGCCTATTGACCGCCTCTATAGCCTCCTTGGCATACTGAAACATTTGAAGCTTTTTGGGATCATCTGCACCATAGTCCACAGAGTAGTCCATTAGCATCAAATTCACACCCTCTAGGGTTATGTTGGCATCCACTGCCTGCTTTATGAGCGCACGTTCCGTTATAGAAAATCCATAAGGCATCACAGGCAAAGTAAGTGTTACATGCAGATCATCATATGTTTGTTGGAGTAACTTCAGTGCATCGAAACGTTTTTGCAAAGCTTGACTATCTTCAAGCATCACACCCTCGATGTCGAAGTCCAAAGAGTGTATGTCGTAGGCATCAATAGCGGTTTTATACGCCTCAAAAAGTCTCTCCGCATCTTCGCAGACGCTTGCCAAAGCTTTCTCTTTAGCTGCCGCACCGCCAAACGAAAGTGTCAGCTGCCCAAAAAGCGCTTTGAGTGGGGTAACTCTTTCATTAAATGCCTCCATATCGTACTCTTCAAAACCACCCCATCTAGGCGAACACTCTCCGGCAGAGTTTATAAAAGCGAGCGTGTAGTTATGTGTTAGGTTGTTTGTCTTGTTAAAGTCAAAAAAAGGCCATGCCGTCATATCGACATAGGGAGAAAAAAGGGTTTTAGCATCTGGATTTTTTGCAGTGAGATTGAGATCGAAAGCATATGCCTCCCCTTCTAAAAACTCAGACTCATCTTGCTCTTTTTCATCTTGCGGAGCACTCGAACATCCGGAAAAAATCAGAAAAAGTATGCTACATGCAAAAAGAGCTTTGAACATCACTCCTCCTTAAAATAGTGCTTGACAAGACGCCGCATCTCTTGGTAGATTTTTTCAAAATCACTACTGTAAACTCTTGTTTCGCCTATAGTTGTTATAAAGTTGGTATCTCCTCTCCATCTAGGCACGAGATGCAGATGAATATGTTCTGCTATACCCGCCCCTGCGGCACTGCCTAGGTTCATCCCTAGGTTCACGCCATGAGCACCGAATCCCTCTTTAAGCATACGCACCCCTTTTTGTGCAAGCGCGCTCATATGCAGCCAAATTGCTTCGTCAAGCTCTTCCAAAGCATCGGTGTGCATATGAGGAATAATCATAAAATGCCCCGGCGTATAGGGGTATTTGTTCATTACGACAAAGCAAAAATCATCCCTGTAGAGTACATGCAGCTTTGCATCATCTTCTGCATGTGTGCTTATATGACAAAAGACACATCCTTGGATTTTTTCATTGGTTACGTAGTCGTTTCGCCACGGTGCATAGAGTATATCTCTCATCCTTCTCCCCATCCAAGTTTTTCTCGTAAAACTTCAAAATAGTTAAACTCTGTCCTATGAATGAGTTTTGCCTTTTTATATGCCAACTGAATGAAGATGCTTTGCTGTTTGTGTAGTTCGTACATATCCTGTCCATCTACAATGACCAGTGCTTTTTCATCCGCCGTTTTCATCTCGATGGGATACTCTCCTGGAAGCACTACCGGTCTTTGTGTCAAAGAGTGCGGGCAAATCGGTGTAAGAGCAAACACGTTTGTCAAAGGAAAGATAATCGGTCCGCCGGCACTCAAGTTGTAAGCCGTCGAACCCGTGGGTGTGGAGACGATGACTCCATCACCGTAGTAGGTGTTGAAACTTTTGTTATCGACATAGGTCTCTATATGGATCATCTTTGAAATCGATTCACGAGTAATGACAATATCGTTAAAAGCATACATCTTTACTTTTTTGGAACCCTGCACAATTTTTGCTTTTAAAATGGCTCGCTCATCTATGCGATACTCTCCTTTGAGCATCTTTTTTAAAAACTCTTCAAACTCATCCAGACCAATGTCTGCCAAAAAACCGAGCCTTCCTGCATGTATACCTAAAATAGGAATGCCAAATTTAAAGCTCCGCCTGACCGTAGAAATGAGTGTCCCATCTCCTCCAAGTGTTATAATAAAATCACTCTCGATGCACATATTTTCAAACGCCATGCCTCGCACCCCTATCATCTCGGCACTTTGACTCTCTATGAGCACCTTGATGCCGTGACGTTTACAAACATCTTTAATGAAGAAAAAACTTTTTTTCAGCTGTGGTGTCGAAGGGCGTAAAACAACACCCACTTTTTTGAACTGCTCTATTTTCATATGCTTTCCTTAAACGGCTTCATCATAGATAAAAAACGCTTCTTACATGCAGTATTTGCACTAGCTACGATAAATCCCTGATAGTTGATAGGATCGATGTCTTTCCCATCCAAATCAGTCACATAACCGCCTGCATTGCGCAGGATGAGAATCGAAGCCGAAAGATCCCACGCATGAGAAAGTGTGTTGAAATAAAGCACATAGTTGCTAAAAGCGCCCTTGGCGACCATACACACTCCATATGAAAGACTGCCACCAAGAGAGACCAGTTTTTTTATTTTTCCTTCTTTGTACAATCCTCCCAAATACTCCAGCATCGGTTTTTCACGCTCAGGCTTGAAATTGACAACGGTAACATCTTCGTTTTTTCTAAGAGGGAGTTTAAGCAGCCCTATAAAAGAAGGTTGCTCTTTTTCAGTAAAAAAGAGCTCATTGGTAAAAGGGTTGTAGACAATTGCGACACTTACCTCCCCGTTTTCGATTAAAGAGAGATTGATCGCTGAGGTATTTTCATGTGTTATAAAAGACCATGTCCCATCTATGGGATCGATAGCCCAGTATGGCTTTGTAAGATCGATTTTCTCACAATTCTCTTCGCCCATCACTTGAATGTCGAAACTGTCACGCAAACGTTTTGTCATATAGTCTTGTACCTGTTGGTCTATGGGAGTCACAGGCGTCTCATCCTCTTTGATGACAAACTCGAACATATTTGTATCACGCGCTTCACGAATGATTTTCCCAGCCTCTTTGACAATCTGTTTGGCTATAACTATGTAAATATTTCTCATAAAGCTATTTTATCTTTTTTTCACTGAATTCCAAGCTTATAGAGCTTTTTTCGCTCACTTGATCCTGCGATATTGAGCTGTTTACGGTACTTGGCGATGGTTCGGCGCACCATCTTGACACCAAACTTTTCCTGTACAAGTTCAAGTATCTTCATATCGCTTAGCGGCTTTTCTCTGGGTTCGTTTTTGACAAGTTCTGCGACATATTCCTTGATGGCGGCATTGGAGGTCTCTTCGTCTATAGCGGTTGTGAAAAAATCTTTCATAGGAAAAAGTCCACGATCACAGTCAATATACTTGTTGGCAATAGCGCGCGATATAGTTGAGGGGTTGTGTCCAAACTCATCTGCAAGAGTTTTAAGCGTGAGCGGCTTAATGCTTCCGCCTGTAAAAAAATCATATTGATACTCCACAATCATAAGCCCCACCTTATAAAGTGTTGCACGACGCATGTCAAGTGCATCGACAAGGCTTTTGGCCTCTTTGAGCTTTTTGGCTATGAACTCATGCTCTACGGCATATTCGCTGTCGATGTGGATAGCTGGATAGTAGTCGTCATTGAGTTTGACTTCGATATTGCCATCTTCATCGAAGTAGATCATGATATCGGGGATGATCTCTTCTGCTCTTTCTTCATACTCAAGAGTCGGAGGATTACGAAAGCGCGAAATGACCCTCATCGCTTCGGCAAAGTGCGGCTCTTTGGAGTAGGTGTGGATATTTTCAAGATCTTCGATCATTTTAACTGCCAGTGAGTAAGCAGCATCATCGATATCGGAGTTTTCCAGTTGAAATAAAAAAGATTCTCGCAAATCTTTTGCTGCAATACCAACAGGATCGATATAGGCAAAGCGTTTGCGCACTCGCTCGAAATTCTCTTCACTTATGCCGCATTGTTTGCAAAAAGCCAGCGTATCGCCCTCATAGTAGCCCGACTCGTCAAGATTTTCTATAACAAAACGAGCTATCTCTTTGGAGATGGGAGTTGGAAATAGATGGGCATCTGAGTCTATCTGCTCATCAAGCACTTCATAGAGGCTGCGTTCTTGGATAGTGAGCGCTTCTATCTTCTCGCTTGAAGCGTTAGAGACACTACCATAAAGCACCCGTTTTGGGATACTTTTTGACATGTTCTCCTCAAAGGAGCTTTGCACTTCGACTACGGGGTTGGACTCTACAAAGGGCTTGATGGCCTCCTCAAGGTCACTGAGGCTGCTATGAAGTATCGGCAGCCAGTTGCGCAGAGTATTGGAGAGTTTATGCTTGATGGCGACATTGCTGCTTTGTCGTAATGCCGGCATCTACTCCACTCTCCTAAAACTTGAAATCTTCGCCGAGATAGTGCGTACGCACATCCGGATTTTGGCTGATCTCTTTGCTCGTTCCGCTTGCAAGCAGTGCACCGGACTTGATAACATAGGCTCTGTCACACACGGCAAGCGTTTCGCGTACATTATGGTCGGTTATAAGCACACCGATGTCATACCCTACAAGCTGCTCTATGACCTTTTGGATATCCAGCACCGCTATGGGGTCAACCCCTGCAAAAGGCTCATCCAGCAGCAAAAACTTCGGCTTGTTCACCAGTGCTCTTGCTATCTCCACACGGCGACGCTCTCCACCTGAGAGGCTGATTCCTTTTCGGTTGCGTATGGGTTCTATGTTGAACATATCCAGCAACTCCTCTATACGCTCTTGCTGTTTGTGCTTCTCTTTTATGCCAACCTGCGCGGCAACGAGAAGATTTTCTTCTACTGTAAGGTCTTTAAAAACAGATGCCTCTTGCGGCAGATAACCGATCCCCTTGATAGCACGTTTATGCAAAGGAAGAGAAGAAATATCTTCATCATCGAAGTAAACCTTGCCGCTTGTAGCCTCGACCAAACCACAAATCATATAAAATGTCGTCGTCTTCCCTGCTCCGTTTGGTCCAAGCAGCCCGACAACCTCGCCGCTTCTAACCTCCAGACTCATCCCCCGAACGATCTCAAGGCTTTTAATCTGTTTTTTAAGATTGACTGCTTTTAGTGTATGCATACGACATACTCTCTTTTATCAAAACCAATTTTGTTGATGTCTATCGTCGCAACATCGATGCCCGCATCGATCAGGAGGTTTTCAAGATGTTTGTCCCCCCACTCCACAAAGTGCAGTCCATCCTTCTCAAGCTCCTCAAGCATCCCAAGCGAGAGGAAGTGTTCAAGCCCTTTGTTATAGAGGTCATAGTGGTAAAGCCCATCAGAGTAGATATGCTGCAAGGAAAATGTCGGCGAGGTAACATCTTTGGTAATGCCAAGCTTCTTTGCAAAGGCCTTTACAAGTGTCGTCTTGCCTGCTGCAAGATCGCCTTTTAGCAGCACGACCCCTTTTGGAAACTCTTTGACAAACTCATCTACGAGTGTGTCTATTTGCTCTTCGTTTAGTTCATATCGCTTTTTCATAGTTTGCTTGAAACCTCCACGATGTCATTGAGCTTCTCAAAGGCTATGCCATACTCCAGCACATCTCTTGCCATCTCCAGTCCCTCTTTGATATCACCTGCCATACCATCGACATACAGAGCCGTCGCGGCATTGAGCAACACGACATCTCTTTGTGCGTCACTTGCATAGCCTTGGAGAATGTCCATAATGATCTTGGCATTGATCTCGGCGTTACCGCCTTTGATGCTTTGGAGCAGATTTTTTCGTATGCCATACTCTGCAGGATCGATGACAAGCTCTTCGATCTTGCCATCTTTGAGATGTGCCGCGTAGGTTACGCCACTGATGCCGATCTCATCCATCCCCTCTTCGCTACTGACAACCATCACATCTTTTGCGCCGTTTAGCTGCATCGCCTCTGCCATCTTCGGCACAAAGCTCTTGTCAAAAACACCCAAAAGCGACTTTTTCACATCAGCCGGATTGGTCAGTGGACCTAAAATGTTAAAGACCGTCTTATCGGGGATCGACTTGCGTACAGGCATGATGAACTTCATAGCCGGATGGTGGTCTTGCGCAAACATAAAGCACCATCCCGTCTCCTCAAGCAGTTTTGCGTTTTGCTCCGGCGTAAGCTTTAGACGAACTCCCAGCATCTCCAGCACATCCGCGCTGCCGCTTTTGGAGGTAATGGAGCGATTACCATGCTTGGCAACATAACTGCCTGCTGCCGCACAGACGATGGAGGTCGCAGTTGAAATGTTGAAGCTGCCTATCTTATCACCACCTGTACCGACGATGTCTATAGCTTTTTCTTTGAGCTCGTCATCTATAGGCAGTTTGATGGAAAACTCCCGCATCACTTCAGCCGCCGCAGCGATCACCTCCACGGGTGTAGTTTCATCAAGCTTGAGTGAGAGCAAAAACTCCCGCATCTCCTCGTCACTCATCTCGTGTCTAAAAAGTTTTAAAAATTCTTTTTTGGCTTCATCGTATGTCATGAAAGTTCCTTTATATATTTGTCCTGCTCCGATTTTGGGGTCGATTTAGTTGTCGGAATGGCAAGCACCTCATAGCTTTTTGAGCCGTTTAGATAGTTGAGTGTTATCCTGTCTCCCAGCGCGACATCTTTACTCGCTTTGGCAACTTTACCGTTTAACTCCACGACACCGTTTTTGATCATATCCTGCGCGATACTGCGCCGTTTTGTCAGGTTGACACTGTTTAAAAATTTATCTATTCGCATATATTTTTCTTTGATTTTTAAAATAAGTAAGCTTATTGTAGGGAAAAAAAACTAAAAGTTTTGTAAGAGTGGAACATTTTTTGCGTAATAATTAAAAAACTGTACTCACAACTTCTTCCATTGCAGCTATTTCTGTTGGTGTGAGTTGGTGAAAATACTTCTCTTTTTTGCCTTTTGAGAGCCTCCCATGGTTTTGAAGCACAAAGCGGATAAAAAGATCGATAAGACGATCAGGCATATCGACAATATCTTTTATCTTCTGTTTTGCTTTATCGTAATCTGCAAGAAAAGAAAGTTCCTTTGGAAGCTCCGTCTTGATAGTTTCTACAACAAATCTATACAGAGATTCAGCCTGTGTTGTCATATCAATATAACGGTACCACTGAGCTGTTTGATTATATACCCTCAATTTCCCCTCATTATCCAGCGTATAATCGATCATCGCAGCAATATTACGTGAAAATGCTTCAAGTGAAGCATCATAGGAGGCTGCATCTTTAAGCATGACCGCCGAAATCGGGAACAAAACACCCGGCGGAGAAAATGCCCGTATCGCCAAGATATTGTGGATCAAAAAGCGGTGGATACGCCCATTTCCATCCTCAAACGGATGTAAAAAGACAAATCCATAAGCGATAACCGCAGCATGAACGATAGGATGCACTCCACCCTCTTGCATACGCTTATGAGAAGCGATCAGCCCTTCCATTAGACTGCTTAGATCTTCTGGCTTTGGAGAGATATAATGGATTTTTTCATATCCCATAGAAAGTGCTTCACCGACATAGTTTTGAGTTATGCGGTACTCTTTATCGGCAAATCTTGGATCGACTATGCGGTTTTGCAGCTCTATAAGGCGCTCTTTTTGGCAAAAATCCTCTTTTTGCGCCTCTTTAAGCAAGGCTACAAAGCGCTCGCTGCGGGATGTGCTGATCTCTTCATGCTCTATGGCAAATGAGGATTTTGTCTCTTTTGTATAGATATAAGAGAGTGCTCTTTGAAGCAGATCTGCCGGATATTCTAACAGCAGCGCGCTACACGCCTCATCCAAATGCTCCTCTTCCATCTTTTGCAGTGTTTGTGTTTTTCGCACAATAGGGCAAAAGTCAGGAACTCCCAAAAGATTGTCTCGGATCCTTTGGCGTTTGATAGCATTACCTTTGTTGAGTGTATAGTAGCGATCTTCTTCAAGCAGATCGACATAGTTACCCTGTTTGAGATCATCAAGCGGCAGTTTGGTTTGAGTGAGATACTCGTAAAAGTACCAGATACGACGTGCATACTTCCCAGTTGGTTTAGCACGAAGATACTCAAGCAATTCGTTCACATCGATCACGCTAAAGATCTGAAACAATATGCCAAGATTTACACCATCATATTTTAAAGCAAACTCCAACTGATCACCAACATTCTCTCCAACTCGATAGCGTGCCGGATAGATTTCACGCACACTCCCATCTGCCTCTTTTTGGATTTGGTGTGTTTGATGCTCTACAGACACATAAGAGCGGTGCCAATTTGGAACAACATCGAGATTATATCGCTCGATAAGCGCCTCATAACCTGCCGGCAGATATTTGATGGGGTCTCCTTTGAAAAATGGTTATAAAATTTGAAAAACTATTATATTTATACCATAAATTTGAAAAATAGTTACATATTTTTATTTTAGAGCATTTAATGTTTGATATTCGTATAACGCATAATCATCGGTCATCCCACTGATATAATCGACAATCAAACGCACCCTGTAGTACCACTCCAAAAGCCTATATCTCTCTTCATCACTGCGATCCAGCTTCTTGACATCTTCTTTGTATGCCGTGATTTGTTTTGCAGATATCCTTTTGATAAGCCGCATCGCTACAAAACACTCTATCTTTTTATCTTGCAGCACCTTTTCAAACTTTTTAGCATCGAGCTCCAAAAGAGGTTTGTAGCTCTCAAACAATCCATTGATGATAGCATACCCCTGAAGTTCCAACTGCAGTACCTCTTTGTGAGTGTAAATATGTCTAACCGATACCGCCTGCAGCACCTTGATCGCTTTGTAGTACTCACTTTTTGTATCATACTCCAAAAGTGCGGCATTGAAACTACCATCAAAAATCTCTTGATGATTTTGTACATAGATATTTGCGACATGTTTGACCAGCGGTGTGATGAGCTTTGCTCGCAATAAGATAAAGAACATATTGAACCGGTAAGGCTCTTCATTCTTTTTTGCCTTTTCATACTGCTCTTTTAAAATACCCAGCAAAAAGCTCTCTTCTTCTCTTTCGCACTCCTCTTTGATGATCTTATAAACTTCATCAAGTGTCAAGATCCCTTTTTCTGCGGCATCTTCAAGATCTGCCGTAAGATAGGAGATGTCATCTGCCGCTTCCATTATATATGTCAGCGGGAAGCGATGCCCGTTTTGTATCTCCAGCGTTTTTTGCAGTTTTTGAACAAACTCTCTTTCACTGTAGTAAAATCCCGGCTTCTTTTGTAAATAATCCAGACCCTCCCCTTTTTTAGGAGCATCTTCAAACGCTCCGCGGGTATATTTAAGTACGGCAAGAGTCTGTGTATAAGAGAGGTTGAGACGCTGCAGCTTCGATATAAGCCTAATCGCCTGCGCATTGCCGTCATATCCGCATATATCTTTTGCAAGAAGCTGTTTTAAAGCTTCATTCTCTTTTGTACTAGCAGGCAACCTCTCCAAAATCGTAAGAGCATTCGTGCGAAGCCATTTATTTATCGTTTGTTCTGCAAAATGTCCAAAAGGCGGGTTGCCTATATCGTGCAGCAAACTAGTCATCTCGGCTGTGGAGACAAAAGCATTCTCCAACCCCTCCAGCCCATACCTCTCCAAGCCCTCTGTTTTTAGCTCCGTCAATATCGTTTTAGCGATATAACGTGCTATCTGCGCCACTTCAAGCGAATGTGTCAGCCGAGTGCGGATCGAAGCATTGAGCTCCAACGCAAAAACCTGAGTACGCTTCTGCAATCTACGCACCCCTCCCGAAGAGATGATACGCCCCCTGTCACTCTCGATGGAGATGTCAATATCTGCAATAGGATACAACTCCCTATCTGTAGTAATCTTTTTTCGATAATCAATCACGAGTTACCTCTTTTAGTGTTTCGGATATTTTTGCCATCACTTAAAATATCTAGCTTGTAATGCTTAAATGGCGCGCTCTCTATTTCATTGTGTATATTAAAAATGGCCTGAGCAACGGTGTTGGGAGGAGAAAGCACCTCTGATTTGTACCATATAAGCCAAAGGGATTTAGAAAGGGTCATTTAAATTACTGAAACCATTTCAGCTGCATATGCAAGGATATTGAATACTTTTTCATTTTTTTCATTTTTGAAGTCACTTACAGTATGACCATTAGCCAAATGAATCAATAAATCAATCATTATCTTTTCATCTTTATCTTGTTCCCATTGTAAGTC
>JALWLR010000083.1:0-2564 GCA_027084065.1 Helicobacteraceae bacterium
AGTAGATGCAAACGGGCATCTTTGGGTAAACGATACCAAAGCGACGAATGTCGATGCGACTATAGCGGCTCTTGAACGTTACAAAGAGAGAAAAATCCATTTGATTCTCGGTGGAGATGACAAAGGGATGGATCTTTTAGAGCTTTTTAGATATTTACAAACATTGCATGTAACGACCTATCATATCGGTTCAAATAAAAAAAGGCTCTCAAAGCTTGCAAAAGAGTACGGAATTGATTTTTATGAATGTGCCAATCTGCATGCAGCTCAAAAGAAGATAGCAACCCTTCTCAAAAGAGAAGATGTAGCACTGCTTTCTCCCGCTGCTGCGAGTTTGGACGAGTACGACTCTTATGCACAGCGTGGAGAGGAGTTTCGAAATTTTATTCGTTCTTTGGGCAAATAGCAGGAAAAATTTTGCTTTCATTTGGTTATAATGATAGAGAAGAAATTGAAAAAGAGGCTGTGTGAAAGAGACCCGTTTGCAAGTTAAATCATATGAGAATGCAGAAAATATGGTTTTGATGAGTCAGTATGAAAATGTCCTGAGAATCGAGCATACGGTTTTGGAGATGATGGCACAGCGAAAGTCGCATGATGAGATTCTTAACAAAGTCTGCGAAATGGCTGAGGCATTGTTGCCAAATGCAGTAGCTACGATAATGCTCAAAGAGGAAAAGAGTGGAGTGCTGAATCTGGCTTATGCTCCTTCGATTCCAAAGAGCTCCTGGCATTTTCTTGAAAATCTCAAGCCGGGTCCACATGCAGGTTCTTGCGGGAGTGCGGTATACAGTGAAGAGCCTCAATATGTAATCGATACATTCAATGACATTAGATGGCTTGATCTTAAAGGGGTGGCGGAAAGTTTCAATTTATGCTCTTGCTGGTCCGTACCCGTCAAAGATGCAGATAAAAAAGTTATCGGCAGTTTTGCTCTCTCCTCTTTCGAACACAGAGAACCGACAAAATTTCATAAGATGCTTTTGGAAGCCGGTGCACATATTATCAGCATAGTTTTAACCAAAATGCAGGGCGAAAATCGTCTGAAGATTCTCCAGCAGGCAATGCACAGTGCCAATGAGGGGATCATTTTTACCGATGAAGCAAACAACATTATAGAAGTAAATAATACTTTTGAGGCAATTTACGGCTATACACAAAGTGAAGTGGTAGGTAAAAATCCAAAAATGCTCAGTTCCGGCGTGCAAAAAGAGAGTTTCTATGCAAAAATGTGGCAGCAGATAGTAAGCGAGGGGCATTGGAGCGGCGAAATTGTCAATAAAAATAAAAAAGGCGAGCTTGTTGAACAGTGGATGAGTATAAACACGATAGACGATCCGAGTATGGGAGCGAAGTACTTCGCTATTTTTACCGATATACGTGAGCTAAAGCGTGCCCAAAAACTCAACCGTTATCTTATCTACCATGATCAGCTGACTGATCTGATGAACAAAGTGAAACTTCAGGAGATGCTTAAAGAATCTACGGATTATGCTATTGTACATGCAGATATAAACAATTTCAGCTATATCAACATGGCATACGGATTTGAGTTTGGGGATAAACTTCTTCGAGAGATCGCCAAAGTACTCTTAAGTGAATTCGATGCCGAAGCCGTTTTTCGTGTCAATTCGGATGAGTTTGTACTTCTTTTTTCTCCCAATGTGGAGTTGGAACACATTTTAATGGACATGCAGCGCTATTTCTACGACAATCCTTATATTATAGAAGATGTTGTTATGAATATCTCTTTGAATTACGGGGCTGCCTATGCAGGCAAAAATTTACTTGAAAATGCGGCTTTTTCTTTGAAAGTTTCTAAAGAAAAGGGAAAGAACCGCTTTCATATTTTTGATGAAGAGACGGACAAGCCGAGCAAAGAGAAAAAAAACAGCTTTATCGAGGCTAGCGCACTTTTGTATACGGCAATGGAAAATGACCTTTTTAGGACGTTCATACAGGGGATATACGATAACAGAGAAAAGAAAATAACAAAATATGAGGTGCTTGTTCGCATAGAAAAAGAGGATGGCACAATTGTGACTCCGTATCAGTTTTTAGAAGCTGCTCAGCTATCGGGCATGCTACCCGAAATTACAAAAAAAGTGATTGATAGGAGTTTTGCTCTTATGCAGGATGCACAAGAGGAGTTTTCTATAAACATTACCGAAGATGATCTCAATAGAAACTATTTAGCACACTATTTGCAAAATAGACTGCAAAAATACAACATTCCCCCACAGCGTGTCATTTTGGAAATACTAGAAGGAGTCAGTGTCAGCGGAAAAAGCAATAACATAGAACAGCTCAAACAGCTCAAGCAGCTTGGAACAAGACTTGCCATAGATGACTTCGGAGCCGAATACTCCAACTTTGAGCGTTTGCTGGAACTGGATGTGGATTTTTTAAAGATTGATGCGAAATATATTAAAAATATCGATAAAGATACGAAAAGTTACGAAATAGTCAAAGCTATTTCCGCTTTTGCGAAAAAACTAAACATTGAATGTGTTGCAGAGTTTGTTCATAACGCCGATGTCCAGAAAAAAATAGAGGAGTTGGAG
>JALWLR010000083.1:2574-5407 GCA_027084065.1 Helicobacteraceae bacterium
AGTAGCGCCTCTTACGTGCCATTAGAATGGGCGCTTTACTTGTTTGGATGAATTTTTTCTTTTACTTTTTGTAAAAATGAGGCTTTCTCTTTTTTATCTGTTGCTTTTAATTCTTCTTCTTGCTCTTCTTTCCCCGTATAGGCATCTTTAGGCATTTGATTTTCCGGAGTTCCATCGACATTGACTACTTGTAATTCGGGATGAATGAGTTCGCGAAGTTTTTTTTGCACAACCATTTTCGTCGTCATCAAACTCATAGCACAACCTCCGCATGCTCCAGAGAGTCTGATGTAAACTACCCCGTCTTTGACACCGAGTAGCTCTATATCGCCGCCGTGCGATTTGACATATTCGCTGACTTTTGGAAGATAATTTTTAACCGCTTCATAAATGTCTTCATCTAAAAATTGCATAATTGTATACCTTATATAAAATGAGTTTATTTTTTATATTATATAGTTTTATGGATATAAAATATTTGAATTCTGATTGTGTTTTGAAATTTTAAGTAAATAAAAAGTTCGTGGGGTTGTAAACGTGGTGGCCCGTCTCGGAATCGAACCAAGGACACAGTGATTTTCAGTCACTTGCTCTACCAACTGAGCTAACGGGCCATTGAAGTGGCGAAATTATACTTCTTTTGTGCTGAATTCTAGCTTAGTTTACAAGAAATTATTGAAAAAGTACGGTTTTATTTCGCCCTGTCCGTTTTGCTTCATAAAGAGCGTTATCTACGTTTTTTAAAACCTCCTCTTTTGTGTATGTTGGCATAAAGAGTGCAGCACCTATACTGATGGTAATATGAATATCTTGGACAAAAATGTGTGATGCCACTTTTTTGCGAATTTTTTCAGCGAGTAAAAATGTACTCTCTTCGTTTGTTTCCCGTGCTAAAATTATGAACTCTTCCCCGCCCCATCGAGCGAATGTATCGGTATCGCGTATGATTTTGGTAATGTTTTCACACAACTCTACAAGTACTTTGTCGCCTATGTCATGTCCGTAGGTGTCGTTTATCTGCTTGAAAAAGTCAATATCGAACATAAGAATGCTGAAGCGTTGGTTGTATCGTTTGCTTTTTTTAATTTCCGCATCTATCTCCTCATTCATTTTGTAGCGGTTGTAAATGCCGGTAAGTGCATCGCGTGTCGCCATATTTTTGAGTTTCTCTTCTAGTTCGATCTGTTTGGAGACATCTTTGCTCGTTGCGACAAAATAGAGAATCTCCCCCTTTTCATCCAGCATAGGAGAAATTGTCAGATCTTCATAATAGAGTGTTCCATCTTTCTTTTTGTTAATTAAAACGTTTCTGTAAATTTTTTTTGCCGTTATCGTGTCCCAAAGATCTTTATAAAAAGATCTTGGATGTTTACCGGATTTGAAAATGCGGGGTGTCTGACCGATAAGCTCTATTTCTTTGTATCCTGTATTGGCGATAAGTGAATTGTTTACATAGAGTATCTGCCCTTGCGGATCGGTTATTTTGACCAGCTCGTCCATCTGTTCAACAGCCTGTGCCAACAGCTGCAGTTTCTTTTTCGTCTTTACAAGATCGGTTACGTCTGTAATTATAGCGATGCCGGCATACTCGCCTTCATACATGATAGTATCTACACTTGCGCGAATAATGGCATGTCTGCCACTTTTTGTGCGTATGGGGATGTCATCGTATTTGGTGTTGAAATGTTCTCCTTCAATTCTTTTGAGGACACGCTGCTTGAAAATCTCTTTTAACTCGCCGCTGACAAAATCCCAAGTATGCATCTTTTTAAGCTCTTGTGGAGAGTACTCCGTAATTCGCACAGCAGCTTCGTTACAAAAAAGAATTTTTCTGCGAAATATAAAGAGACCTGTTTGCGGATTTTCTAAAATAGCGTTGAAGATTGTTTCGTTTTCCTTTTTATACTGTAGATTGATGCTGATTTCAAGAATATTGACAAGTGTTGAAGCGACCTCATAGACAAACGGAGAGAGAAAGTTGTCTTTAAGTGTCGTTTCAAAACTGAGAATACCCTTGATTTTGTTTTTGTAAAAAAAGGCCGCATCGAGTTTTGCATGTATGTTATGACGTTGGAAATGTCGATTGTATATCTTTGGAATAGAATCCTCTTTTTGAAAAAAAAGCTGCTTCTCTTGTGCAAGTAGCTGCAAGTAAGAGGAGGCCTCGTTGCAAGGTATGAAGAGAGAAGGTTTTTTATGAATGTTGTAGGGTTTGGAGTAGAGGTCAGCACATTTGAGTGTTTTATCCATATCGTGAACTATCCAGATACTACTGTATGTAATGGGAAGTAAGCCAGAGGCTATTTCATTGATCTGTTCAACTGCTTTTGGAAAATTGTCGGTTTCGATTTCTAGACACTCTTTCAGTAGACGTCGGTAGCGTTCGCGAACTTTTTTCGTTTTGGTTTTTGAGTGAATCGTATACATAGGATGCCTTTGTATGACTGTTTGCAAAACTCAAAGGCTGATTTTAAGTCTGTGCTATTTTCATTATATAGCGCGTTTCTTTAAAAGTGGATAAATATTTTTTATAATGAGTGTTTGAAGAAAAAAAAGGGAGAAAAAGTGGAAAGCGGAGATAGAGGGTTACTCTATCTCTGCATCGATGACATCGTCATCATCCGCTTTTTTGGCTTGATCTGCGCCTTGTGCACCACCTTGTGCTCCGGCTTGATCTTGTTTATACATACCTTCGGCAAGTTTGTGGCTTGCTTCGCTGAGTTTTTTCACACCTGCTTCTATCTGCTCTTTTGTCGCATTGTCATCTTTGAGTGTCTCTTTGAGCTCATTGATGGCTGCTTCGATAGCCGCTTTATCGCCTGCATCTATCTTG
>JALWLR010000083.1:5417-6430 GCA_027084065.1 Helicobacteraceae bacterium
CATTTGCTGAATCTCTTCTTCGCTAAGGCCTGAAGAACCGGTAATCGTAATTTTTTGCTCTTTACCTGTTCCTTTGTCTTTCGCGCTTACATTCAAGATACCATTCGCATCGATGTCGAATGTAACTTCGATTTGCGGTACGCCTCTAGGTGCCGGTGGGATGTCAGTGAGTTCGAACTGTCCAAGAGACTTGTTGTCTTTTGCGAACTCTCGCTCACCTTGTACGACATGGATCGTAACAGCCGGCTGATTGTCTTCTGCTGTAGAGAAGATCTGAGATTTTTTAACCGGTATAGTCGTACCTTTTTCGATGATTTTGGTTGTAACACCGCCAAGTGTTTCGATACCAAGGCTAAGTGGCGTAACGTCAAGAAGAAGTACATCTTTTACATCACCTTTTAAAACACCACCTTGAATAGCCGCACCCGCTGCAACAACTTCGTCAGGGTTAACGGACTTGTTAAGCTGTTTACCATCGAAGTAGTCAGAAACTACTTGCTGTACTTTTGGTATACGAGTTGAACCACCGACCATGATGATTTCGTTGATATCGCTCTTAGAAAGATCGGCATCTTTCATCGCTGTATCGATGTGTGTCAATGTCTCGTCGATAAGATCGGAAATCAAAGACTCGAATTTCGCACGAGTAAGTTTGACTACCAAGTGCTGTGGACCGGCGTCTGTCATAGTGATAAACGGTAGGTTTATCTCAGTCTCTTGTGCACTGGAGAGCTCTTTTTTCGCATTTTCAGCTGCATCTTTGAGTCTTTGAAGTGCCATTTTGTCATTTTTAAGATCGATACCGTGAGTCGCTTTGAACTCGTCGTTGAGATAATCAACTATTCTGTTGTCGAAGTCATCCCCACCAAGGAATGCGTTACCGTCAGTTGAAAGAACTTCAAATGTACCGTCTGCTATTTCCAGTGTAGTTACGTCAAACGTACCACCACCAAGGTCGTAGACAAGAACATTCTCTTCGCCTTTTTTATCTAGACCGTATGCCAGTGCGGAAG
>JALWLR010000084.1 GCA_027084065.1 Helicobacteraceae bacterium
GCAATTTTGAACTTAAAATTTTAAAGGGGTATTATGAAAAAAGATAGAACAAGGCTCATTATCGGAATCTTGATGTCACTGGTGCTTTTTAGCTCGTTTACCGGTCTATGGTTCTACACCAAAGACAAAAAAATGCAAAAACAGCAAAACGAGAGTGTCTATGTCTTTGTCCTCTCACGGGACATTCCAAAAAATCATCGCATCACAACAGATGATCTCAGACTCGAAGCTTATCCAAAAAGTGCCGTCAAGTGGAGAGTTCTCTCCAAAAACGAAATACTCCACAAGTATGCAAAAACACCACTGTACAGAGGAGAACCACTCATTCCAAACAAACTGAGCGATGCGCCGATAGAGGAGAAAAAAGTAGTAGTTTCCAAAGAGCCCGTTGTGAAAAACCTCCAGCCAAAAGAGAACAATGAGACCCAACTCCATGATGTAGCGACATTCTCACTCTCACTCTTTCACAATATCGACCCGACACTCAAAAGTGGAGATCATATTGACATTGTCACAGTCGATCTGAAAAACCAAAATCGAATGAACAACTCTTTTACAACGAAATATATTGCCATAAGTGTTCCCGTCATCTCCTTTTCAAGCAACAACATACGGCAAAATGCCTATATAGCGACAAAATATGTAGATGAGAAACAGACACTCACGACAACAGCTGACAGCATTACCCTACAGCTCACACCTAGAAACGTCAAAAATTTGCTGGCACTCTACTACAAAACCCTGCAACTCAATGCAAAACGTCCCTACAACGATGCCAATAAAGGACACTTGTGGATTATCAAAACGGCAAAGAAAATCGATGAAAAAGAGCTCAAACAAAAAGAGCATCTGCTTGTAGACTACAAAGCGCCTCGTAAAAGAAAAGTCTACAAAAGAAAAAAAGAACCCGGTGTAAGGATAGACTATGAAGACTAAAGTCCTTTTTCGAAACGGAATTGGATTTGACCTGATCATGGGTATGATGCTGCTTGTATTGCCGGCACTTGCGTTTATTGTAATGCTTCTGTCCGAATATACCGCCATTATGCACATCGACAACAAACTCAAACTCATAACCAATATGCTCTCACGTTTTGCCGCCCAACAAGAAAATGTCCGTGACTGGAGCCTCTATACCCCCGTTTTAGCTCAAGCGAGCAAACTGTGTCCGCAAGGCACGACTCTTGTCGTTGACTCCACAGGTGATGCAACCAACCCGCGTGAAATCGACATTAGCGTTTCTTACCATTTCCAAGGAAACTATTTCGACCAAACGATAAACGAGAGGCTAATAACCTACTCTTATCATGACCAAAATCTTACCGCTGCACTGACGTGTAAATAAAGGAGCTTCTATGCAAAAACTGTTACTACTACTTCTTGGTGCGTTTGTTCTTCTACAAGCAGATGACATCATTGTATTTCAAAACGAGTACAAAGTCCTTCCGCTAGAGGGAAAATTGAAAAAAGTCATCATTGGCAATAAAGAAATCATCAATGTTTCCATCTTGGATAACTCACAAAAAAAAGTTACCCTTTTAAAAATATTTGGGAAAAAAAGCGGTAATACCTCCATTTTGATGATGTTTCGCAATGGAACACTGCGAAACTACCATGTCTATGTCAACCAAAACCTTGGCTTTGTTCAAAAGATGCTCAATCAAGTAGCACCTAACATCAGACTCAGTCGTGTCGGAGACGGCAGCATAGTGCTCTCAGGAGCATTTGACAATCCGCATCAAAAGAAAAAGATTTATGCTCTTTTGGAGAGTGCAGGTATTGATCTTTCTCATCTTATGGACATTACCAAAACAAAAAAAGTCAACAAGATGATCCGTACAAAACTCTATCTCGTCCAAATCAACAACAACAAAGCCAAAGAGCTCGGCGGAGCTGTCGGACTTGGATTTGTCAATGATAAAGCAGCTGTTGGTATAAATAACGGGAGTCCCACATCGGTAACTTTTAGCGGTTGGCTTCTCAACAACGCACAGCAGCTCTCTCCAAACGAAGGCTCTTCCCTTCTTGCGACACTGAAGTTTTTACAAACCAAAGGGGTTGCCAAAATTCTCGACGATACCGTCCTTATAACCACTGAAGACAAAAATGCAAGCTTTCACGTAGGGGGCGATGTCTACATCCCTATAGGCATAACACAGACAAACGGCGGTTATCCGACCATTCAACTTGAAGAAAAAGAGTATGGTTTGCGTCTAACACTCAAAACAAACTTCATGGAAAAAGATGACTTCATGCATGTAAATGTCCAAATACGCGACAGCGAATTCGATCCTAACAAAGAGCATAACGTTAAACTAGGTGGTGATTCGGGTGCGTTCAGTGAAGGTATAGAGGTGCCCTCTTTTCTCTCCAAACACATAACAACCGACATAGTAGCACGCTCGAAACAGGTTATAGCGCTTGGAGGCCGTTTGCACAAAGATGAAGCGGAAATTGAACAACGAATCCCTATTCTAAGTGACATACCATTAATAGGATGGCTCTTTCGCTATACTTCAAAAGGATACAAAAGCGATGACCTTCTTTTCTTCCTTGTTCCTGAAATAGTTGATGCGAACAAAGAGATCGATGACTCTCACTTTTACCGTGATTTTCAAAAGTCCGCCGATATGTTCAATGAAACACTGCTAAAAAAGAGTAATGACAAAGATGCTAAGAAAGAGGTAAAAAAGAAGCAACAGCCTGCAATGAAAAAGCAAACAAAAATCATCATCGAAGTGGAAAAAAGTGCTCCGCAAAAACAGCAAAAACTGGAAAAGCCAAAGAAAAATCTTCCAAAAGCTGCTTTAATAACACCAAAACAACCTGAGAAAAAAACGAAAAAAAGCGTAAAAAAAGTAAAACCAATGCAAGCACAAGAGGAAGAGAGTGAAATACTCCTGCTAGAGACAGATGAAAACAGCTCCACACCAGCGCAAAACATACCGGAAAACAACTCTACTATAAAAACAAACGATAACAACAGCTCCATAACCCCATCTCTTCCAAAAAAAGAAGCAGCTCCTACTACCGTTTCAAAAAATCAAGAAGAAAAAAAATCGTTACCAATTGTAACAAATGAAAAAAAAGTTTATGAAATTGCAACAAAAAAAATATTTATCAGAACAGCTCCTGTGAATGGAAGAAGAGTGAATGTCTGGAAAGAGGGTCATCGTTTCATTGCCGATGCAGAGCGCACAGCAGGGGGAATAGTCTGGCTGCGTATTGTAGAAAACTGTGTCAATGAGCAGTGCACACCACTTGAAAAGCCGTTATGGGTATCTAAAAAATACACCAAACCCATCAAATAGTGCAATGCAGCTCTCTTGACATCACATACTTATTACAGTATAATTTTTTCAAATAATTCAAAGGGGGAACCATCACGATGGTCAAAAGTTTTTTCAAGCGAATCAAGTCACAAAAGGGGATGAGCGGTGTGCTTGTAGCACTGCTTCTTGTACTTGTTGGAGTAGGTCTAATTGCCGGTCTTGCAACATTTATGAGCGATAATGCTGATGCTATCAAAGGAAAAGCACAAACTGCAGTTGATAAAGCACTTGCAACAGACGCTGCAAATCCTTAAACTTTCCAAAGAGAGCTTGGCTCTCTTTCTTCCCATCTCAATCTCATATTTTCTTCACTCCCAACTTACACTTAAATAACACTCTGCTAACAAAGCGCTAATACTCTCATGTCATAATATCGCCAACAAAAAAAGGAGTCAAAAATGAAAAAATCACTACTTTCACTTATGCTTGCAGGAACACTAACACTTGCTATGGCAGCATCTTCTGATGTATCCAATAACACTACAACGCAAAACTCTTTTGTAATACAATTGGAAAATCTCCAAAATGCCTCTGCAAAAGAGCGCATAGAGTTGATGAACCAAATTAAAGAGCGTATAGCTTCAATGTCTCAAAGCCAAAGAGAAGAAGCAATACAACAACTTCACAAACAGATGAAACAAGACAATCAAAAGCATAAAGATATGGAAAAAATCGAAAAAATGCTAACACAAATGCATGAAGAAGCAAGCAACCACCAAGAACACTCTCATCAAATACAAGAGCATATACAACAAATGCAAAATAGTACCCATATGGAAATGGAGCGTAACGAACATATGCACCAAAGAGAAGCAGGAGATAGACATAAAGAGTATATGCAAAAAGAAATAGATACTCACTCACTCTTTGAAAACAGTGCTAATTAAAGATAAGACAAAAACCTTTTGGTACAATTAAACCTTACGGGAGATTATAAATGAAACGAAGAATAACATCTTTCCTTCTTCTAAGTATGCTCTATACACTCCATCTCCAGGCTTTTGATGACAGTGACTTAGACGGAGTCGAAGATGCATACGACCAATGTCCAAATACTCCGTTTATGGATATTGTCGATTTAGATGGCTGTACAAAAAGGTCTCTTCTTGCAACACAAAAAAAAGACTCCTCCCCTCATCATTTCGATTTTATTTTTGGAGTAAGCTATTCGGCTACCGACTACAATCAGCTAAACAGAAGTGATACATCAGCAACCTCGCTTCAAGCAGACTACTACTACAAAAACATTTCTCTTCAAGCATCGACATCATATTTCCGATCAAAAGAGAGCGGTGGCAACACAAATAGCGGATTTTACGATACATTTATAGGAGCCTCTTACAAAATTCAAACAACCAAAAATTTAAAGTTCTATTTGGGTGCCGGTATTTTACTGCCAACCTACGATACATCGTTACAAAACAACAATATCGACTACAAAGCCTCCATAAGCTTTAATTACTACATTCTTGAAAAGTTCAATTTCTTTGGTGGTTACAGCTATACCCTTATAAACGACGATGATGTCATAATTACCGATGCCAATGCGAACAGCATCTACTATCAGTACCAAAATACAAATTCATTCGACGGGGGCATAGGTCTATATGCAACGAAAAATCTCTATGTAAGTTTTTCCTATTTTGAGGGAGAGAGCATCTATAAAGGATATGAAAACATTAAAAGTGTTTCTCTTTACGGATACTACACAATAGATAGAAATTGGTTTACTACATGCAGCTATGCACGAGGCCTTAGCGATACCGCGACGGATAATTACGCATCGCTTCGTATAGGGTACTATTTTTAAACAATTACCATTTGAAAATATTTATTATGATACTTATAACTATGCTTATGAGTATCATACTCGTTATAGGAATGTAGAGCGTATAGTTCTCTTTTTGTATAACAATATCACCTGGCAATCTGCCAAATCCCAAGCCTTCAAACAGATAGGTCAACACACCCAGCACCAGAAAAAAAAGAGCGAAAAAGATAAATATCTTGTACATGCAAAAAATTATACCACATTACATCTTCATACTGCCGTCACACTTCATCACTCCACCGGGTTTTGGTGCTATTTTTTTTTGTGTCGACATAGATGCGCCACACTTGCCGGATCCACACTTCATACCGCCGTCATTTGCTTTAGAAGAACTTGAACCGCACTTTAAAGAGAGCCGTCCACTCATCGGGTTACGCACACACGCATAAAGTGCTTTTGTACTTTTTGCTTTAAGAACACAATCTTTTCTTGGGTCATCTTTTCTAAGCTGAGAAAGGATATTTTTGCGTTTTTTTGCAAGCGCTTTGTTACCATCGAACATATTTGCCCCACATTTCCCCGCCCCACATTTCATACCGGCAACACCACTCTTTTTTCGCTCTTTCTCATTTGCACATCCACTAAAGAGTAAAAATAGCGAAAAAGCGAGACTAGTTATCTTTTTTTGCATGTAGATACTCCTTTCTTGCATAAATATCATAAAGAATCGGGATAATAACAAGACTTAAAACAGCACTGCTTACGATCCCGCCAAGCATCGGAGCGGCAATGCGCTGCATAACTTCACTCCCCACACCTGTGGTATACATAATAGGCGCCAGACCTGCAATAATAGCAAAAACAGTCATAAGTTTTGGACGTACACGTTGCACGGCTCCTTCATAAATAGCCTCATGTAGCTCTTTTGCTCCAAAACTCTCCCCATATTTTTCACGCGACTCCTCAATGGACTCCTTAAGATAGACAATCATCACTATTGCTGTCTCCGCCGCCACGCCAAGTAGTGCTAAAAAACCGACTACAACTGCTATGGACATATTGAACTCAAGCAAGTTCAAATAGATCAATCCTCCAAGCAATGCAAACGGTAGCGTAAAAAAGACGATGAGTGTCGGAATAAGCTCTCTTATAGCCATATAGATAAGCATCAAAATAATCAGCAGCACTGCAGGAACAATCCACATAATGCGTTTCATAGCACT
>JALWLR010000085.1 GCA_027084065.1 Helicobacteraceae bacterium
GTATGTCTTTTTTTATGTTTTGGCAAGAAGAAATATGCCAAAATCGGAATCATCGTCAAAGAGAGCACCCATGATACAAGCAGCGTTATAGTTACGACTTTAAATAAATCCGCAGTATATTCACTTGCGGCAGACTCGGCAAGATAGATGGGTAAAAACGCCGCTGCCGTTGTCAAAGAGGATGTCAGTAAAGAGATGCGAAGTTCCTTTACCGACTCAACCGCCGCTTGTAACGGTGACTTTCCTTCATCGATTTTTACGACTATGGACTCACTCATTACAATAGCATTGTCTACAAGAAGCCCCAGCGAGATGATAAGAGCGGCAAGTGAGACTTGGTTGAATCCGATGTCAAACTGCTCCATAAAGAAAAAAGAGACCAAAATCGTCGCAGGAATCAAAGAAGAGACTATAAGTCCCGTTCTCCATCCAAGTGTTATAAGCATTACAATCAAGATAATGACTACCGAGATAACCAAAGAGCCTATAAAGTTGCCTATGATATGATCGACAAGTTTCGGTTCGTCAAAAGCGAAGTTGAACTCTATACCTATGGGATAGCGTTGATTGAACTTTGCCAGTTTTTCTTTGATTGCACGACCAAGAGCGATAATATCTCCCGTTTTGGCAACGGATACGGCAAGAATGAGCCCCTGTTCACCATCAGCTCTGACAAAAGGATCCTTAGGCTGAGAATAGCCGGTTTTAATAGATGCAATATCTTCAAGATAGACAACATCTTTTCTTCCCGGTAAAGGGATGATCGTCTTTTTCAATGCTTCAAGCGACTGAATACTCCCGTTTGGCTGTACGACAAGCCGTTTTGGACCTACTTTGATCGTCCCTACCGGCGTGATGGAGTTTCTCTCCCGAATGATTTTTGCGAGATAATCGGGGGAAAGACCCAATTCGGCAAGTTTGGCATTGGAAAATTCGATAAATATATGCTCTTTTTGCATCCCCAAAATATTGACCGAACCGGCATCGGGAATATTTAAAAACTCCTCTTTGACATCATTGGCGATGCGTTCGAGCTCCGCATAGCTAAAGCCATCTCCCACAAGTGTCACAAGCGTTCCAAACACCTCGCTATAGTTTTCATCGAACATCGGCTTTTGCACCTCTTGGGGTAGTCGTGTATTGGCAATCTCCTTTCGCACGTCATCCCATACTTTATCTACATTTTTATAGGAGTCCTTGACAGTAATGTAAATAGAACTCATCCCGTTTTTCGAAACTGACTCTATATGGTCAATTCCCTCTATTTGTCGTAGTTGGCGCTCCAGCGGTATAGTGACAAGCGATTCCACCCGCTCTGGACTCGCTCCTAGAAAGAGTGTTGTAACAACTCCTGTATGAATGGCAAAATCGGGATCTTTCGCACGTGGCATTTTATAGTACGCCAAAACACCGAGTACGACAAAAACGATAAAAATCGTAAAAGAGACTCTGTTTTTTTCTATGGAAAGTTCTGTTAGCGTTTTCACTCTTGAACTCTTACCTTTTGATTTTCCTGTACTTTATGCATACCTGCAGTCAGCACATGTGCATTTTCATACAATCCTTGCGTTATGACGACACCGTCAGCAATGAGTTTACCACGTTTTACATCCACGCGCTTTATGACTCCTATGCCGTTTTGTATATTTTCCACGACATAGAGGTAATTCCCTTTGGCATCTTCAAGTAGGGCATAAATAGGAACAATGAAGATTTTGTGATCTTCGCTGTTGTGAAACGTAAATTCGACTGTGGCACTCATACCCGGACGAATCTTTTTGGAGTTTTTTAGGAGTCTTACAACGACTGGGAAAGTGGTTGTTCGAATATTTGAAGTCGTAGATACTTCCACCACTTTGGCTTTATAGCGCTTTTTCTTTTTCAAAGCATCGAATTTTACCCAAGCAGTCTGCCCCAGTTTAATATTGTCTATCAAAGAGCCGGGTACGGAAACCGGTACTTCTATGTTTCGCGTCGAGCTGATTGTCGCAACAGGCATTCCGGAAGAGACATTTTCCCCTTTATGCACCATTATTTCCGAAACGACACCGCTTATGGGTGCTTTGAGTTTTGTAAACTCCAACTGTAATTTTGCCTGTTCGAGTCTGTTTTTCATAGCCTTGTAGTTTGCATATGCAGACTCTTTTGATGTACGTGCATTGTCAAGCTCACTCAAAGAACTGCTCCGGTTCACATAAAGCTGCTTGATGCGAGCATAGTAATTTTTCGCATTGGCAAGACGTGCTTCAGCCTCTTTCAAAGAGGCCCGAACCTCATTGACTTTGAGTTTGAAGTAGGAGTTGTCCAGCTCGATTATAATATTTCCTTTTTTTACTTTCTGTCCGGCTCGTACATACACTTTTTTTACCGTTCCGTTAACACGAAAACTTAACTTCGCCGCAATGTCAGAGCGTGCGATACCATTAAAAGTATACTTCGCAATTGCATTGGTCGGAACGACTACTATCGTTCGTACCGGCCGAATATTTTGTTCTGGTTCTTCGTCACTGCAGCCAAAAAAGAGTATGCCGACAAACAATAACAAAAAGAGTGTTGCAAGATTCTTTATCATTCATTCTCCTTTTGTTTCGTACTATTTGAGAGATTACTGCTACCAATGGCGATCTTCGCAAGCTCGGCATCCGTTTCGAAATTCTTGAGTTTTTCATACCACTCCTGCCACTCGTTCTCATCAAGATCGAAATTGACCTGCCCTATGTAGTATTGAACCGTCAGAAGATATTTCAAAAAGTCATACTTTACATCATTAAGAGCAAGTGCTGCGCGAAGCGTGTCACTTTGGGCATCGAGCAGATAGATAATGGAGCTATTTCCCTGATTATAAATATCTGTCGCAACCGCTAGGTTCTTTTGTGAATTATCCAGTGCTTCGGTGGCAAGTTTTATAGAGAGATAAAGTGCTCTTGATTGATATAAAGCATTGAGCAGGTTATTTTGAATATCATTTATAAGCTTTTTCTCTTTGGCTCGTGTTTGAAGATACTGTGCCTTGGAAGCTTCGATCTGTGCGAGTTTCGCACCACCTTGATAGAGAGGAAAACGAATATAAAAACCAATATTCCAGTCCGTATTGTCCGCATAAGGGTAATCGGCAAGGTTTGGATCGTCGTCTCTAACACTGTTGGACGACTCGACAAAATGTTGACGAACCATTCCTTCTACGCTCACATCTGGAAGGTAAAGTGCTTTTTTATCCATCTTCAAAAGCTCTTTTTTCGCTTTGAGAATCTCTTTATACTGCGAAATCGAAGGCATATGGCTTAGGGAAAGATAGACAAAATAGTCTCTTAGCTTTTCAAACTGTTCTTGCTTGAGAAAGTAGTCCTGCATCTCTTTGTAGTGAGTCAAAAACACCGGATCTTCCAAGTCGATGTCGGAAATTTTTATATCGGTCGAATAGGGCATATTCAAAATGTTCAAAAGAGTATTTTTTGCCTGTTTTATACTTACAAGCGTTTGCAACAGTACTTTTTTATCATTGGCAAGCTTACTTTCCCATCTGTAAATATCTTTGACATTTCCAACCCCTATGGCTTTTCGAACCTTTGCGGCTTTGAGATTTTGCTTTGTGAGCTCCAGGTTCTTTTTTTGGATAATAAGCGTATTTTCAAGCTTGAGGATGTTGATATACTGCTGAGCGGCTTGCAGTGCCACTTGAAGTTTTGCAAAATCCTGTGCATAATTTTGAGACTTGAAATAGTGCTTGTTGACACTCACGCGTGAAATAACCTTCTGGTTGAACAACTGTTGTGAAAAAAGTATATAGGCATCGGCACGCGTTTCATTCAAAATACCTAGACTCGCCGTCGCACGATCCTGATCGACCTGCATTGCTTCAAATCCGACACTCAACTGCGGCAAATAGAGACCTTTTGCCTTTTTCAGTTCCGCTTCACTTTGTTTTAGGCTCTCTTTGGAAACTTTCACATCAAGATTGGAAAGAACCGCTTTGTCCATAATATTTTCCAAGCTGATTCGATCCAACCCTGCGTCACTGCTCTCCACGACAGTAGCTCTGGATATGAGTTCCCAACTTGGTTTGAAACCGATAAGAGATGCTGTTCGCATATTGATATAAAGTGATTGATTCGACACAAAATTGACCTCTTGCAGACCCGCTTCAAATCCCAAAGCTATTTGCTGCACATTCAACGCGATTTGACGTATAAGACGCTTCATATCGGTTGTTCCGTTGTTTGCAAGCAAAGCACCAAGCAAAACATCGATATAACCCGTCGCGGCAAAAGAGCTTTTTTTCAAATCGATAAATCCTTCATAGAGGGCTTTCTTTTGCTGCTGAGACATTTCAAACATTGGAGTGATATAGAGAAGATCGGTATCTTTTGGAATCGCTTTTAAAATTTGCTCGACATTATTTCCAACACCCATTATAACGACTTTTTTAAACTCTTTTTTCAATCTTCGCTGTAACTGCTTACCTATACGTATATCGTTTTTTAAGAGTTTCCCATCGATAAGTACCGTTATTTTTTCAGGTGCTATTACCTCTTTTATCGTAGCGATGTCATCATCGATGGTTGAATAAGCACTGATATAGTTGAGGTTGTGTTTGTTGGATATACCCCTTTTTGAATTATAAGGAATCCCCTCCATTACAGGATTGAGGACGGATGTAGCAATAACGGGCTTGTTAAAAGAGCGCCTTGTCGCAATATAGTGAGAAGAAAGAATCCCAATCGTTATGACAAGATCACTCCGTTTGTCTTTGAGCGCTTTGTTGATGTAGCGCTTGATTTTTGCATAGTTCCATTTTCCATCGTAGCGCAGCTTTTTTGGGAACACGACACGAAAATCCCGCGAAAGAAGCTTCTTGATCTCTTTTTTCAGACCCGTTTCGAACGCATGATACTCTTTCGTATCTGCATCTAAAACAACGGCTATCCTGTAAGTAGGCTTTGCCCATGCAAATACACTTAACAGTAATACAAATATAAAAAATCTCATCGAACCTCCAAATCCTTACGGCTCTTGCAATTGACAGCCTATCCCCACTGCCGTACCACTGTTTGAGCCGTCTTCACTCTCCCATGTTAAATTCAAATCGGGAGTAAAATGTGCAAAATCGATCCTTGCATGCATAATAATAGCAGGATCACTCTCTATAATGACAGACAAACTGCCTGTTTTGTAATCAATTGTTCCGTGCATGGAGGGCTCTTCATTTGTGCGTGAATCATGAATCATTCCAGTCACGTTTCCATCACGCTCCAAATCAAACGTAAACATTCCGATACCTCCACCATCGGCACGGTATCCAAAGCCTGTATACCTATATGTCGTTGCACGACCGCTTGCAACTCGACGTGCTTCATAGACTCCATGCTGATCGTTTTGAGTAAATTCTCCTATAACCATATCGTATCCTACCGACTTGCCACTGCCATTTATATCGGTCGGTTCTGTCGTAATGACATGTCCTTGGATAGGATCAAAATACCATGTTTGGTTGGAAAAAGTATATGTCCCGGTATCTACATCATGTGTTCCGACAGAATAGATAATTGTGTTTTTCTCTTCGCCTACTTGTTGACCGTCTCCCATTGCGACTATGGTACCGCTTGCCTGAATCAAAATTCCGACAAACCCCTCTTTCGCACCGCTTGGCAGCGTCCATTTTCCACGATAGGCTCCGGAGTATGCACAGCGAAGTGCTCTTTCGAAATGAGCCAAAGCGTCTGTTTTGGAAACAATAGACGATGCATTCAAGTCCGTGTTTGAAAGTAGCTGGGTTGTAAAATCACTCTCTTGGAGTGAAAAGTTCAAATCTTGCCAGTGTCTTGCATCTTCACGGGTTTGTGCATCAATTTGAATACCGACACTTGTATTGGAATCAAGTGAAAGTAAAAAGCGAACTCTATTCACGACTGCATCGTCATAAATGGAGAGATTCAAATCTTTCGTTTCAAACATCGCCAACTCTTTTGGTGTCAAAACAGATGCCCCAGGCGAGCTTCCAAGGTAAACATTTCCAATATAAAAATTTATCATATCGCCGTAAAAGTATTCATACCGACCCCCTTTGGCAGTAACGTCGTGTTTACCAGATTTTGTTACATACTCCAGACCTTCCACTCCACTGTCTATAAAATTTCCACTCTTTTTAACGGCACTATAGTAGTATTTTGTCTGATTGGCATTTTCACTGCCGCATCCGTAAAAAAACGATACAATCGTTACTATAAAAAGAGAAGCTGTTGTTTTTAACATATCAAAACCTTGTGTTGTACCCAAACGATACACTCATCTGCTCCATTTTCGTTTCATACTCATAACT
>JALWLR010000086.1 GCA_027084065.1 Helicobacteraceae bacterium
TAGCGCCGACTCAACGCACCATCGACGATATTGTCGAAGCCTACCTCTTTAAAGAGCTCCATGAACTCGCCTACTGATACAATGGAGCAGTTTTTAGAGCTTTTTCATCCACTGCCGGGCAACTCCTATTTGCTCGTCACATCGAAAATAGACGATGTCGCTTCTGCACTACATGCAAAAATCAAAGCGGTTGATGGAAAATTTTCCATAGCACTCTATGGAGAAGGCTCCTACGAAGCAGCGAAAATAGAGCACATAGACTCTCTTTCCAAACCTTTTCGTGCACTTCCCCGAGACAATGACCGTGTTATCTTCTATGACATTTTTACCAAACACACCGCACCCAACATGCTGCTAAGCCTTGCATACCGCACACTTGCCAATGCCGCCGAAGTCGTCATAGTCGAACCAAAAGGCGCACTTGAAGCTTCAAAAATGTATGAATTGCTTGAACAAAAAGAGTTCCGCGCACCCAACATCATCGAAGATGTTTTTAATGAGCACGACATTTTCATAGCTAAAAAAATGCATATGTGGGGCAATGGGTTATAAATGGGTTATAATATTTTACACCGGTTTAAATTCTCCAAGATAGTTTTTAATAGTGTACTTTTTCTCTAACCATGCCAAAATGCCTCCTTTGAGGTTAGAGACATTACTAAACCCAAGTTTTTTTAACTGTAGTGCCGCTAACGATCCTCGTGCGCCTTTAAGGCAGTATGTCACAATCTGCGCATCTTCTCTAAACTCTTTGGCTATCTTTTCTATAGCTGCAAATTCAAGCTTTCCTCGTGGAATCGTCAAAACAGTTTTGGCAGGAATGTATCCTGAAGCGAACTCTTCAGGCTCTCTGACATCTATAACGACAACATTCTCTTTGATTTTATCAAGTTTTTTTGCGGAAATCTGCTCTACTTGCAAATTGGCTTCTTCTACCAATTTTTTTAACTTTTTTGAAAGCAAAATCTCATCACATTTTTTAGCATATTTTTGAAGTTCACTGTGAAGGCTTTTCATATTCTCCCCTTTTTAGAAGAAATCTATCACAAGTATACTATATTTCTCATCTAATAGTTAAAAAAGTATCGCTATAATTCCCAGAATGAAAAATCTATCCGCAACTACACATCCCCTTTTTGTTTCTGCAGACGGCTCTTGTACTGCCTACAGTGAACAATACGGCGAGCACTACCACTCTCTCAAAGATGGTGCCCTCAATGAAACGTTGCACAAGCATGTGATTCCGGGGTTTACTCTTAAAAAAGAGAAAAAAGAGCTACATATTCTCGATATCTGCTTCGGACTTGGTTTGAATACTTTAACGACATTATGGTACTATAAAACCCACGCCCCCGATACAAAACTTTTTCTCTACTCTCCCGAACTCGATGAAGAGCTCCTTGCAACACTGACCTCTTTTAACTACCCTGAAATTTTCCAACCATTTTTACCCATTTTGCATGTAGTACTCCAAGAGGGCTGTTATGAGGATAAACAGTGTCGCATCGAACTCTTCAGAGGTGATGCCAGAGAGTATGTGCGCACTTTCTCCGATCGTTTCGACATCGTCTACCAAGATGCTTTCTCTCCGGCTAAAAATCCGACTCTTTGGACGGTGGAGTATTTTGCCGACATACACAAAGCTATGAAAAAAGATGCTGTTTTGACAACCTACTCCATCGCTTTGCCCGTGCGTCTTGCCCTCTATCGTAACGATTTTTATCTCTATCTTTGGCATGATGAAAAAGTCAGAAGTTTTACCGTCGCTTCGAAAAAACCGCTTTTAGAACACACTCCACTCGACATGGAGCACAAAATTCGCTGCAACCCAAACATTCTTCCTCTAAGTGACACTCAAATAGCCTAACTTCTTTCGATTTTGGCTATAATTCCGCCCGAAATTCACTTTTTCAGGGAAACAGCCAAATGAGCTTAAACAAATTTTACGAATACATCAACTCACACGACGAAAGCGAAATGCATCCGGGTGAAATAGCCGAGTTGCTTCGCGATCTCGACGATGACGAGTTCGCCGAAGCCGTCAAAAAAATACCGAAATCTCTTTTGGGAGATGTCGCACTTGCACTTCCAGATAGATACTTCGACGATATTGTCGAAAACCTCAGTGTAGAAGATCTCAAAGAGGTTGTCGAAGAGCTCGAATCCGACGATAAAGTCGAATTTCTCGAAGAGCTCGAAGAGGTAGACAAAAATGTCGCCGAACAGGTTTTCGAAAAACTCGATAACGAAGACAAAGAGGAGATAGAAACACTCAAGCAGTACAGTGAAGACGAAGCGGGTGCCTACATGCAGACTGAAGTCTTTACTGCACGTGAAGATGAGATAGTCGAAGATGTCATCAAACGCTTTGCCAAACTCAAAAAAGAGCATGAACTCGAAAACGTTCAAAACCTCTTCATTACCGATGAAGAGGGACGACTCAAATATGCCATCAGTCTTGCCGACCTTCTGATTTTTGATTTTAAAAAAACTATAAAAGAGAATATCGAAGCAAGTGACGAAAACTTCGAACCTATCAAAGCTTACGATAAAGAGGATATCAAAGAGGTCGTACGCTATTTTGAACAGTATGATCTCAGCGTCATCCCTGTCGTAGACAGTGAAGGGCATTTGCTGGGACGAATCACCTCCGACGACATCTACGACATCATCAATGAACAGGCAACGGAACAAATGTATAACCTTGCCGGTGTCGATGATGAAGCCGAAGAGGACGATGACGTTTTAGAAGCGGGGAAAAAACGTGCGACATGGCTTGGAATCAACCTCGTAACCGCCATTCTCGCTTCACTCGTTATCGGATTCTTTCAAGATACAATAGACTCCATGGTCGCTCTTGCAGTTCTTATGCCAATTGTCGCTTCCATGGGCGGAAATGCCGGGACTCAAACTCTAACCGTAGTCGTACGCCAGCTCGCTCTTGGCGAAATAGCCACCGACGATGCTATACGCATTATCAAAAAAGAGGTTATAATTTCTTTACTAAACGGTGCTATCTTTGCCGTAGTCATGGGTGTGATTGCTTGGGCATGGTTCAATATGCCGCTTCTTGGGGTCGTCATCGGTCTATCGATGATTATCAACCTTTTGATGGCAGGTTTTTTTGGCGCGATCATTCCGCTTGCCTTGAAAAAACTCAAAATCGACCCGGCAGTGGGTAGCTCCGTAATTTTGACGACAGTAACGGACGTGATGGGATTTTTCAGTTTCCTTGGACTTGCAAAGGTCATACTGTTAAAATAATCCCTAGTTTCCGTTTCCATAGGAGAACAGCGTGCAACTAACGACCCTTTCATTCACACAGGCTTTACAAAAAGCTCTCGATGCAGCCCCTATTCAAGAAGAGACGAAAATCGTCATGCTCAGCGAAGCGCTGGGCAAGGTACTAGCTGAAGATCTGCATGTACGAAAAAATCTCCCCTCTTTTGACAACTCCGCGATGGATGGTTACGCATTCAAAATAGAAGATGCCGGCAAACGCGTAGAGGTTCGCACAACCATATTTGCAGGCGATACACCAAAAGCTCTGCTTGAAAAAAATGAATGCTACAAAATTATGACCGGTGCACAGGTCCCAAGCGATGTCGATACGATTGTTCCTCATGAACAATGCACAGATGTCACTCCCCAAGCAGTCACACTTCCCAAAAAGATAAAAAAGGGAGCCAATCTACGAAAAAAAGGGGAGGAGACACAAGTAGGAGACACCCTTTTTCAAAAAGGGACAAAACTAGGAGCAGCAGAGATTGCCCTGCTTGCAGCACAAGGCATTACCGCCGTCAAAGTCTTTTTACCTCTGAAAATAGCCGTCGTCTCAAGCGGAAACGAGATAAAAGAGCCGTGGGAGAGTGCAAACGAAGATGAAATCTACAATGCAAATGCCTTTGGCATTAC
Organism: Helicobacteraceae bacterium; assembly: GCA_027084065.1. Lineage (GTDB taxonomy): Bacteria > Campylobacterota > Campylobacteria > Campylobacterales > Sulfurimonadaceae > S012-15. The sequence continues at coordinate 3,916 of JALWLR010000086.1, forward strand.
CGCCTTGCTTCGCTCTTTTGGATTCGATGCCGTTTATGTCGGCAGTATGCCTGATGACCTTGAATCCACTACGCAGTACCTCTCTAAAATCAGCTCCTATGATGTCATCTTGACAACAGGCGGCATCAGTCACGGCGATGCGGATTATCTCTACCGTGCATTTCTAGCAAATGGCTTGGAGCCGCTTTTTCACGGCATAGCCGTTAAGCCAGGACATCCAACTATGATGGGGGTTATGAAAAATATTTTCGTCATGGGTATGCCCGGCAATCCTCTTACGACAATGGTTATGACACACTCTCTTGCTCTGCCCGTTCTTTTTCAAATGCAAGGAGCTTTACGCGTGCACCACACCGCTACACTTGCTACAATAACCCAAGAGCTCTCTTTTCGACCCAACCGTACTCATCTCGTTCTTGGAAGCGTCAAAGATGGCCGATTCGCTCCGACAAACGGTGGTAAAGTCGGATCAGGTATGCTCACACCATTGGCACAAAGCAATGCTATAGCCTATTTCGACCAGACATGCGATCATATTGCGCAAGAGAGCCTTGTAAAGATCGTTCTACTCGACGACACGACACGAGCCGAAACATTTGAGCTGATGAATTAGATTGGCGTGTTAATCGGTTTTTTACATAAATTGGGGTAAAATACGCCACAATTTATGACAATTTGCAATTTTTTTCAGACATTAGAAAAATTCCTATTATAATAGAAAGAAAAAGAAGTGAGACAATTATGGACGCAAACAAAAAAAAGTCACTTGATCTAGCCATCAAACAAATCGACAAAGCATTCGGTAAAGGCGCACTCATGCGCCTTGGAGACAAAGAGATAACTCCGATAGAAGCCATAAGCACAGGGTCGATAGGACTGGATCTTGCACTGGGTATTAATGGAATTCCAGAAGGAAGAGTCATAGAGATTTACGGCCCGGAGAGTTCGGGAAAAACGACTCTTGCTCTACAAATTACCGCTGAAGCGCAGAAAAAAGGCGGTGTATGTGCATTTATAGATGCCGAACACGCGCTTGATGTCAGCTACGCGAAAAATCTCGGTGTCGACATAGACAATCTACTTGTCTCTCAGCCCGACTACGGCGAACAAGCACTCGATATAGTCGAAACCCTTGCTAGAAGCGGTGCTGTTGATCTGATCGTCGTAGACTCTGTTGCTGCACTTACTCCAAAAAGTGAGCTCGAAGGAGAGATGACGGATCAAAATGTCGGTGTACAGGCACGTTTGATGTCTAAAGCGCTGAGAAAACTTACAGGTGTACTTTCTAAAATGAACTGTACCATTATCTTCATCAACCAAATCCGTATGAAAATTGGAACAATGGGGTATGGCTCTCCAGAGACGACAACCGGTGGAAACGCTTTGAAATTCTATGCATCGGTGCGTATAGACGTCCGCCGCATTGCTTCTCTCAAACAAGGCGACACCCAAATAGGAAACAGAGTCAAAGCAAAAGTCATCAAAAACAAAGTCGCTCCTCCATTTCGACTTGCGGAATTCGACATTATGTTTGGAGAGGGCATTTCCAAAGAGGGAGAGCTTGTCGATTATGGAGTCAAACTCGACATCATAGACAAAAGCGGTGCATGGTTCAGTTATGGCGATAAAAAACTCGGTCAAGGTCGTGAAAATGTCAAGCAAAAATTTAAAGACGAACCAGAACTCGCAGCGGAAATAGAGCAAAAAATCAAAGAAGCGATGGGTATGTCCAACATAATGCTAATGGACGATGAAGAGATAGCTAAAAGTGACGAGGTGGATGCGTAAAGCGCATCTGCCTCCAGGTTTTTTGACTGATAAGAGCCGCCAAAGGCAGTTCTTCTCAATCAAAATCGATACAAAGGAAGTAGAATGTTCATAGAAAATGTAACAGCTATGGAAGTAATGGATTCACGGGGAAATCCTACGGTAAAAGCAACGGTAGAGCTCAGTGACGGTACGGTTGCAAGCGCCATCGTTCCAAGTGGAGCGAGTACGGGTAAACGAGAGGCTCTCGAACTTCGTGACGGTGGAGAGCGCTACATGGGCAAAGGCGTTCTTAGAGCAGTGGACAATGTAAATGGCGACATAGCGGACACTCTCATAGGAATGAGCCCGTTCAACCAAGCCATTGTCGATGCAGCGATGAAAGAGCTTGACGGTACCGAAAACTATTCCAAACTCGGCGCGAATGCTGTTTTAGGTGTCTCCATGGCTGTAGCACGTGCAGCGGCAAAAAGTCTCAAGATGCCGCTTTATCGTTATCTTGGTGGAGCCAATGCAATGGTTATGCCAACACCGATGCTCAACATCATCAACGGTGGTAGCCATGCCGACAACTCCGTCGATTTTCAAGAGTATATGATCATGCCTATCGGTTTTGAAAACTT